>NZ_CAISIQ010000109.1 GCF_903885465.1 uncultured Nevskia sp. | reverse complement strand
TCGACGCCGTCATAGCCGGCTTCACGGGCCAGCGACGCACAACGGACGAAAGCCTTGATCTGGCTCTCGACACCGCGTGCCGATAACTCACGCGGTTTGAACGGCGAGATCGGCGACTTGATCGCGCTCGGCCCCACCGCGAACGGGTGATAGCCGTAGCGGCCGGTATGCAGGATCTGCATCGCGATCTTGCCGCCCTCGGCATGTACGGCATCGGTGACGATGCGATGGCGCTGCGCGGCGGAATGCGTGGCCAGGGTGCCGGCCAAAGGCTTCGCCCAGCCAACGATATTCGGTGCGACACCGCCAGTGACGATCAGGCCGACACCGCCGCGCGCACGCTCGGCGAAGTACGCGGCGAGCCGTGGCGTGTGCTTCTTCGCGTCTTCCAGACCGGTGTGCATCGAGCCCATCAGCACTCGATTCTTCAGCGTGGTGAAGCCGAGATCGAGCGGAGCCAGCAGGTGCGGATAAGCGTTGGTCATGACAGTTACGGTCGTAGGGACAAAGACGATCGACACTGTAGGAAAAATCAGCGCATAGCGTAGGTAATCAGGCTTGTCGAAGAAGTCTTGATCATGCCGATCACTGGCCCGTTGCTCGACCTAGGGCGGCCCACGGCCGCCGCCGCGCCAACGCCATGACCGAGGCACACGGCGGGCACGGCCCGCCCTACCGGCGTTCGCGCCACCACAGCAGACTGACGACGATCAGCCAGGCGAAGAACCACGGCCAGCGCGGCAGCGGCACCTCGATTTTTACCGGTGCTGCCCCCATCTCGGGCTCGCGCCGCAGACGCCCTGTCGCTACACGATCCCGGTTCGCACGCAGGCCGCGGGCATCGTCTGCAGCTCGCACGAACATCGGCCAAGTGTCAGCACCGGTCTGCAGCCGATACCAGCCGGATTCGCCCGGCCAAGCCGCGGCGCAGCCATCAGCCCGAATACTTAAAGGCTGGGTCTGACCATCAGGCGAAAGCAGGCTCGCCGCGGCGCCGAGGCCGCAAAGTGTTGCGCGCTCATCCATCCAGGCCTCGCTGGGCAACTGTGGCCTGGCCGAAGGTGCCGGCAGCGGCCGACTGAGTTGCGCCAGCGTGTCGCCCCACAGCGCGGCGTAGCGCGCAGCTTCGCCGGCCAGCACCAGTCGGTAACTGTCGAGCAGCCGCCAGATCGCGATCCTGCCCGCGCCTTGCCCATGCCAGGCCGCGAGCAGCGCACCATCATCAGCACGCAACAGAGGCGTGAGGTTCGCCGCGTCACTGATGACGACTGGCGCCGCCGTGAAGTCCGCGCGCTCGCGCATTGCCAGCCGATGATCGAGCGTCAGCGATGCAGGCGCATCGAGCGGCGTGGTCGCAAAACCGAGCGTGGCCCAGTCAGCCGCGACGGCGGCATCGAGCGGTCCGCTGGCCTTGAGGATCAACCCGAGCCCGCGCTCGACCGCCGCGAGTAGCGCCGCCTTTTCGTCGGCGCCGAATTGCAGCCAGGCGCGATCATCGATCACCACCAGATCGCTGGCCGCGAGCACGTCCGGCGTCAGCGCGTCCGACGGATCCGTCGGACCGTCGGCAGACAGCTGCACGCCTTCGCTCAGACCCGCGCGATAAGCCACCATCAGGCCGGCGTCCTGCGCCCAGCGCCGCCAGTACTTGGCATCGGCGTCCGGCGTGCCGGCGCGATAACGAACGGACAAGCGCTCACCCGCAGTGACGATCAACGGAACCGCGGCCTTGTCGATCAGCGCGTCGGCGGCATCGAAAGCGCGAAGCTGGAACTGCACTGCGCCAGCCGCGCGGGCGATGGTCGACAAGCGAAAGCCGCCCTCGCCGTCCAGCGTCGCAACATCGACCTGCGCGCCGGAAGGATCGTGCAACGCGACTCGCAAACCGGGCTTCGCGACTCGGCCGCTGATGACGATCTGGGTGCCGAGCTTTGCCGTCGAAGGCGCCTCAAGCGCGACGATCCCTGATTGCGCTGACGCATCGAAGCGCAGCGCGCGTTCGCCGACTGCAGCCTGATCACGTGGCGGCAAGCCGTTGCCAACGATTCGTAACGCAGTCGCCTGCGGATGCTGACGCAACGCTGTCGCCAGATCGGGCGCCGTGTCCGCGCGCAATGGCGCATCAGCGCCCGGCAGCGTGGCCAACGGCGCGAACCACGGCAGCGCACGCCATTGTTCGGGGCTTGCGCCTGGCGTCAGCACGGTCAAGGTCGAGCCATCGATCGGGATCGACGGCGGCGACAGAGTCATCGCCAGAAACAGCGCAGCGAACGGCTGCAGCCAGAACGCCGGATCGCGCCAGCCTTTGCGACGCGCGCGCCACAAGCCTGAAACCGTCGCGGCGACGATCAGCAGCAGCACAGCACTCATGGCCGCGCTCCGCTCAAGCCATCGAGCCAGGCCTGACCTGCCGCATCAGGCAATCGACGCGCATCGACTGCCGCCGGCGGCGCTGGCAGCAGTGGCCACAACCGCGCCGCCAGCGCACGACGGCAGGATGCGCAATCCGGCTGCCGCCGCAGGCTGTCGGCATCGGCAAGCAGGCCGAGCGGGTCCGCCGTCTCCGGATGCGCTTTCACCCAGGCCAGCAAGGGTGCGAGATCAACAGCGCCCGCGCCATTGAGCTGGTCCAGCAGCGCCGGCAGTGGCGAGCCGTCATCGCTGCGCGGATCGAGCACGCGGCTGCGGTCGATCAGCCCGTCGCGCTCGCCGCTCAAGCGCCGTGTGGCATCGAACGGCGGCAGCTCCAGGCCGCTGCGCGCGAGATAGATACGCTCGGCCTGCTGCAGCTGTTTGATCAGCGTCAGCGCCTTGTACTCGTAGGGCAGCGCCTCGCCGGGCTTGGCCTGACGCAATTGCAGCTCGGCCTGCCACATCTCGTTCAGCGCCTCCCGCAGCAGGCGCTTGGTCTCCGGGTCCATCAGGGTCGCGGCTTCGGATTCGTTGTGCTCGTGGCCGAACTCGGCGAGCACATCTTCGGCCCGGCCGAGGCCGTCCGGCGCAGCCTTCTCTGGCTGATGTTCGTCATCGTGCGGTGCGCCGTTCTCGAACTCCTCACCGAGGAACTCGCCATAGCGCAGACGCAGAATCTTCTGGTCGACACCCAGCGCATCGGCATCGCGCGCATAGCGCTGCGGGCTCAGCGTGGCCTGCTGGGCGAGCAACGCTTCGCTGTCGATGATGATCTGCCGCTGGCTGCGGAAATAGGCGGGCGCCACTTTCTGCACCAGGCCTTCCATGCCTTCGCTCAAGCTGCCGCCATCAGCCGGCCAGCGCAGGATCAGGCTGGTGCTCACGGTCTGCTGAGCTTCGGGCTCGCGTCGATCGGCGACCGTCAGCCGCACGATCAGATCATCGCCTTGCGCGTAGCCGAGCTTGGCCAGATCAAGGCGCTGACGATAGCGACGGCTGCGCCCATCGCCGTCACCTTCGAGCTTGATGCGCTGCTCGGTGACCTTGAGCTGATCGCCCGCGCCCTGCGCGAGGCTCAGGCTCAACTCGGCATCGCCAAGGCCGTAATCATCCTTCGCTTCGAAGCTGAGCAGCCATTCGGCCTGTGCGGCATGGATCACCGTCAGGGTCTGCGCCGGCTCGCGGACGACGATCTCCGGCGGCTGATCGGCGATCACGTCGAGCCGGTAGCCGCGGTCGTCAGCAAGTGCAACAGCGCCGCGCAGTTCGATCCTGTACAGCGTCGCCGCATCGATCACTCGCGTGCTGCGCCATGACTCGCCATCGCGAGCGAGTTCCAACCGTGAACCATCGTGAAAGCTCAGCGCAACGCCCTCGGCATCACGATCGAGTGTCAACTGCCATTCGATCTGACTGCCGGCCGGCAGCTTGGCGTCCAGCGTGTCGATCCTTCGCGACGGCAACGCGGTGTAGGCCGGTGGCGTGATCGCGAGGCGGATCGCGGCCAGCTGTGTGCCTTGCCCGCTGGGCTGCTGCGCGGTCGCGGTGCTCACGGCAGCCGGCAACACGGCGCGCAGGCTCGGCAACAGCAGCGCGAACCCGATCAACGCGAGTCCGATCAGCCACAGTCCTTGCAGCCGGCGGCGCGGCCACGGCGCGCGCAGATCGGGCGCCGCGCTTGCCAGCAGTGCCGACATCCGGTTGCGGATCCGCGCTTGCTGAAGTGCGGCCAGCGGGCTGGATGGCACTTCCGGCTGCAAGGCCAGTGCGCTGCTGTCCTCAAAGCTTGGGCAGACCGCATCGAGCTGGTGCAGCAACCAGCCTTGGTCATGACGCCGCGCGTGACGGATCGCAGAAGCGATCAATGCAAGCGTTGCCGCGATCAGCAATGCGCAGGCAGGCACCCCACCGGCTAGCGAGAAGCTCAGCACTGCGAGACCGGCAGCGAGCGGCAGCACAGCCGCGACGTCGATCAGCACCGCCCGCGTGCTGGCGGCATGGCGCAAGCGAGCAAGTCGCCGGATCAGCGCTGGATCGGTGCTCATGCTTCGCTCCGCCGGCGCGTCGCCAGCAGACGTTCGATCAGCCACAGCAGCGCAATCGCCAGCGCGAACCAAGGCGTCAGCGGCGTTGCCGGGCCTGCAGAATCCACCGCAGCACGTAGCGGCGCGACGCTAACAGCAGGCGCGCGATCCGGCGGTGGCACTGCAGGGCGAAGCAGCTTCAGCAAAGCCGCTGGCAGTTGCGGGTCGCGCAGCGCCGGCCAGGCGACTGGGTCCAACGGGCCGGCGAGCGCGTAGATCTGTGGCGCTTGCCGACGCAGCAGTGGCTGGCCCTCGACATCGCGCAGCAGCACCTCACCGGTCTTCGCTTGCGGATCGCCGAGCAGGACGTTCAGGCCGTTGCTGGCGAGTGCCTGCGTTGCCTCGTCGAGCTTGCCGCCGGAGACGATCAGCAAGCTGCTGTTCTTCGAGATCGGCGCGCCAGGTGGCTGATCGTCGATTTCGATCGCCATGCCTGCCGCCTGCCAGGCAGCGGTCAGCGCACGCGCAACGCTGGCCGCTGTCGGCGCGGCAGACGTCACTCGGATTGCGATGCGGAACGGCTGAGCAGCGGGCGCAAGCTCCTGCGGCACCGAAGCCGCAGGCAGCGAACGCCAGACGACCTCCCGACCAAGGCGCAGGCGTTCGCCGTCGAGACCGACAAGTTCCGCCGGCACGACGATGCTCAGCTTCGTCGCTGCTGGCAGCTCGCGATCCAGTTCGCGGATCAGGCTTTGCAGCGCATGAGGATCAGCAGCCGGCGCGGGTTCATCGAGCGATGGATAACCGGCGGCGAGCCAGTGCCAGTCCGCCAGGGGCGCATCGAAAGCTGCTCGCGCCGCGTTCGCATCAATGCCGGGCGCGACATAGACCGCCGCCGCATCGGCCCCATCGGGAGAACGCCAAATGGGCTCGGCCAGCAATGCGGCCAGCAAGGCAATCAGCAGCAGCCGTACCGCGAGCAGCCAGCGATCGTCGAGCCGCCATTGGCGGCGTGGCGGGGTACGGGCGGCCAGCCATGCCAGCGCTGCGAATGGAACATCGCGCGCCGCGCGGCGACGAATCAGGTGGATCGCGATTGGGATCACCAGCGCTGCCAGCGCCAGTAAGCCGAAGGCTGCGGCAAAGCTGATCACGCGCTGCGGCCCCGCGCTGCGAACAGCTGGTGCAGCGGCGTGTCGGCCGGCTCATCGAGCGAGTGTTCGACGCACGTGACGCCGTGACGCGCGAGCCGGCGTAGTTGTTCACGGCGTGCGACGCCGAAACGCTCGAGAAAGCCGCTGCGGGCGGCATCGGCGTCGAGTGTGCGTTCGCGGCCGCTTTCCGGATCGATGAAGCGCTGGCTGCCCTGGAACGCGAATGCTGCTTCGCCGACGGTCAGGATGCGGATCGCGCGCACGTCGCGCCGGGCGGCGGCGAGCCGTTCGCAGGACTCGGCGAGGCTGTCATCGAAGCCGTCGCTGATCACGATCACCAGTGCATCCGGGGCGATCTGTGCGGACAGCAGCGGCGGCGCAGCTCTCGCGCCATCGCGGCCGTCGGCAACGAGGCCCGCGAGCAGCAACAGCAGACGATCGCGGTGACGAACGCCGGGCGCGGCCGGCAGGCCTTGCGTGCTCCGACCACCGACGGTGATCAGGCCGACGCTGTCGCCCTGCTGCACCGCGCGTTCGGCGATGCAGGCAGCGATGATCCGGGCGGCGTCGATGCGCGCGTGATCGGGACGCTCGGGATCGGCCTGCGCCATCGATGCCGAAGTATCGATGACCAGCCAGACGCTCAGCGGACTATCGCGGGTCGCGTCGCGGACGAAATAGCGATCCGAACGAGCGAACAGCTTCCAGTCGATCTGGCGCGGCTCGTCGCCCTGGCCATAGGCGCGGTATTGCGCGAACTCGAGTCCGGCACCGCGTCCGCGCCCGGTGTGCAGCCCCAGGCCCTGACCGTTCGGTGTCAGGCGGCTGCTGATGCGCAGGCTTTTCAGGCGAGCGCGGACGTCGGGCGGGATCAGGCTGCTCATCTTTAGCTCCCCTCTCCCGAGGGGAGAGGGCTTGCGGCGCGCTTCATCAAAGCCTGACGGCCTCGAGCACCGCCGCCACGGCCTCATCCGCCGTCCGCGCCTCGGCTTCCGCCGCGAACGACAGCAGCAGGCGATGACGCAGCACCGGGCCAGCGAGCGCGCGCACGTCGTCACGGGTCACGGCGTAGCGACCATGCAGCAGCGCCCTCGCCTTCGCAGCCAGCGCCAGTGACTGTCCGGCGCGCGGGCCCGCGCCCCAGCGCAGCCATTCACGTACTTGCGGCACCGAGGTGTCCTGCGGTCTTGTGGCACGCACCAGCCGGGTAATCCAGCCGAGCAAGTCATCGCTCAGCGGTACGTCGCGGGTCAGCTTCTGCAGCGCCAGCACTTCATCACCGCTCATTGCCGCAGTGATTGCCTGCCCGGCAGCGCCAGTGGTCTGGCTGATGATCGCGCGCTCCTCGGCTTCGGTCGGATAGTCGACGCGGATGTGCAGCAGGAAGCGATCGAGCTGCGCTTCCGGCAGCGGATAGGTGCCGGCCTGTTCGAGCGGGTTCTGGGTGGCGAGCACGAAGAACGGCTCGGGCAAGGCCCAGGTGGTGCCGGCGGAGGAAACCGTGTGCTCCTGCATCGCTTCGAGGAGTGCTGCCTGGGTCTTCGGCGGCGTGCGGTTCAGCTCGTCGGCGAGCAGCAGATTGGTGAACACCGGGCCTTTCTGGAACTTGAAGCTGCGCCGGCCAGTGCCGTGATCTTCTTCGAGGATTTCAGTACCGAGGATGTCGCTCGGCATCAGATCCGGGGTGAACTGGATGCGTCGGAAATCGAGCTTCAGCGCCTGCGACAGCGAGCGCACCAGCAAGGTCTTGCCGAGGCCGGGCACGCCTTCAAGCAGACAGTGGCCGCCCGCCAACAGGCCGACCAGCAACTGTTCGACCACCGCATCCTGGCCGACGATGACCCGGGCGATGGCCTTGCGGACTTCGGCCAGTGCAGCGAGCTGTTGGGCGATGGCGGCTTCGGTCAACGGGGTGGCGGTATCGGGCATGGTCTGCATCAAATGTGTGGACTCTTTACAGGCGTCATTCCCGCGCAGGCGGGAATCCAGTTCTCTGCAGCCAGCGTTGCGCGAACTTCAAAACTGGATTCCCGCCTGCGCGGGAATGACAGCCCCTACAAGCCGATCAGGCAGTCAGCGCATAAACCACGATATTCACCGCGAACTTGGTGTTGTCCTCGGCATTGAAGCGCTTGTTGCGCCAGTCGTAGTCCCACTCGCAGCCGTAATCCTTGTTGCTGTACAGCAGGCCGAGGCGGCCATTGATCTCGATGCCCTTCAGATAGTCATGCACCAGATCGTCGCCCCAGCCGTTCAGCTCGATGCTGTTCGCCGGTGGGCCGTCGAAGCTGAAGAAGCTGGAGTAGACGGCATGCGTCTTCGGTAGCTTCTTCAGGGATTCGCTGCCGAAGATCGACTCCATTTGCCGCTCGAAGCTTTTCGCGAACAGGCCGTCGATATCGTGATTGCAGTCGTCGGCGAACACGAAGCCACCATTGCGAACATAGGCTTCAAAGTTCCTGCGCTCGTCCGGCGTGAACTCCACCAGCTTGTTGCCGGCGATGTAGACGAACGGCGCGGTCAGCATCCGCGGATCGGCCAGCGGAATGACCTTCTCTTCCGGGTCCACTCTCAGGGTCGTGTACTGCAGCAAGGTGTCGATGATGTTCGACGGCATCCGCTGATCGACATCCCAGTTTCCGGACTCGTACTGCAGCCGAGTAAACCAGAAGTCGTAGACGCCAGCGGATGCCATCCCGAGCTATACCGCGTCAGACAGCGACGTGAACGTGAACTCGCGAATCTTCATCGGCGGAATCAGCATCACGAACGGCGATTCATCGTCACCGACTCGCTCCGGCTTGCCGAACTCGTCGACGTTGTTGAGCATGATCACCGGCGACTCGTTCCAGCGGAAATTCTTGATCGGATACTTGATCTCGCCGTTCTCGATGTAGAAGGTGCCGTCGCGGGTCAGGCCGGTCAGCAGCACGGTCTGCGGGTCTACCGAGCGGATGTACCAGGTGCGGGTGACGAGGATGCCCTTCTTCGTCGACTTGACCAGATCCATCGTCGATTTCGTGCCGCCGACCATGATCAGGTTGCCCGGCTGGCCGATCGCCTTGGCCTTCTTCAGCTGCGCCCAGTACCGCGAATACTGCAGGCTGTCGACCTTGCCATTGGTGATGATCGGCATGCGCTCGCGCACCAGACCATCTTCGTCCCAGGGCAGCACGGCAGCACCCGGATGGAGCGGATCGGCGAACAGCGTGACCTTCTCGTCGAAGACCTTTTCGCCGAGACGATTGCCGCCACCCTTCTTGGTCAGGAAGCTGCGGCCTTCGTCGGCGGAGCGGGCATCGAAGCCCTGCATCATGTAGGTGAGCATGCCGGCGCTCGCAGCGGGTTCGAGGACCACCGTGTACTTGCCCGGCTCCAGGGCCTTGGCGTCGACCGATTTCTGCGCCTTCGCGATCGCCGTCTGGATGTCGCTCTTGGCGCTGAATTGGTCGACGTCGGAAACATTGCGTGCCACCCAGCCGGAGCCGCGTGCATCTTCAGTACGCACGGTGCAGGTGAAATCGACATTGGTCGCCTGCTGGTAACCGAAGTTGCCTTTCGAGTTGGCCACAGCCGAGAAGCGCACCGAATCGCTGAAGAAGCCGGCGGCGACCAGCTTGCCGGCCTTCGACGGCGTGATGCTGTCGGCCGCCACCTGGGCGCGATATTCCGGGGTGATCGCCGCGGTGGCGGCGTCGAAAGTCGGGGTCGGCTTGTAATCCTGCTTGCCGATCGCCGCGATGAATTCCGGATTGTCCGGCGCCAGGCGAGCCAAGTCTTCGGCGCGCTTGACGACTTTCGCCAACGCCGCGTCATCGAACTCGTTGATCGTCGCCGTGCCGACCCTCTTGCCGAACGCGACTCTTACCGCCAGTTCGCAGTTGCTGACGATGCCGCTGGTCGAAACCGAATTCCGCGCGTAGCGGATATTGCCGGCCACCGATCCATCCAAGGTCGCCGTGCATTCGTCGGCCTTCGACAGCTTGATGACCTTGTCGAGAATCGCCTTGGCCTGTGCTTCCGTATAGATGCTCATGAGTTGATCTGTCCTTAGCCGAGGCTGCGCGCGGTGTTGATGACATTGATGCCGTTGAACCGGGTCGTCGAAGACCCGTGCGACACCGCCGATACCTGCGAAGGCTGGCCCTTGCCATCGAAGAAGGAACCGCCGAAGCGGTAGTCGCTGTCATCGCAGATCGCCGCACAGGCGCCCCAGAATTCCGGCGTGCGCATCTGGTAGGCCACGTCCTCGATCTGCTCGGTGATCTTGCCGTCCTTGATCTCGTAGAACAGCTGACCGCCGAACTGCGCGTTGTAGCGCTGCTGATCGATCGAGAAGGAGCCGTCGCCGATGATGTAGATACCGTTCTCGACATCCTTGATCATCTCTTCGACACCGAGCTTGGCCTTGCCCGGCGCCAGCGAGACGTTGGCCATGCGCTGGAACTGCACGCTCTGCCAGGAATCGGCGTAGCAGCAGCCCTGCGATTCCTTCTCGCCGATGATGTAGGCCTGATCGCGGATCGCCTGGTAGTTGACCAGCATGCCGTCCTTGACCAGATCCCAGCGCTTGGTGGTCACGCCTTCGTCGTCATAGCCCACCGCGCCCAGCGTGGTCGGCTGGATCTTGTCGGCGAACAGGGTCACGGCCGGGCTGCCGTACTTGAAGTCCTTCTGCTTCCACTTGTCGAGCGTGGCGAAGCTGGTGCCGGCGTAGTTCGCCTCGTAGCCGAGCACGCGATCGAGTTCCAGCGGATGGCCGACCGATTCGTGGATGGTCAGCCAAAGGTGCGAAGGATCGAGCACCAGATCGTACTTGCCCGGCTTCACCGAACGCGCAGTGAGCTTGGCGCGCGCCTGCTTGGCGCCGGCGACCGCGTCCTCGACCATGTCGTACGAGTTGGTGTAACCGATCACGCCACCGGGCAGTTTCAGCTTGCCGGAGGGCTTGGCATCCAGGTACTCGTAGCCCATGCCCATCGGCGCCGACATCTCGCTGCGCGTGCGGAACTTGCCGCTCTTCTTGTCGATCGCGGTGATCTGCATCGGCGTCCAGATGCGGTGGATGTCCTGATCGACATAGGAGTTGTCGGTGGACGCGAAGTACTTCTGCTCGTTGACCAGAAACATCATCGAATTGATGTAGTCGGCGCCGGCTTTCAGCGCCGCGTTGTTGACCGCCATCAGCAGCTCGACCTTGTCCTTGATCGGCACTTCCATCGCGTTCTTCTTGATCGGCGTGGCCCAGGACACTTCACCGAGGCCCTTGGTCGGCGCCAGCTGCACCGGCGCGGTCTGGAACTTGGAGTTGGCCTTGGCGATCGCGGCAGCCTGCTGGGCAGCCTTGGCGATGGCGTCAGGGGACAAGTCGCTGGTCGCCGCGAAGCCCCAGGTACCGTTGACGATCACCCGGATACCGATGCCGGTCGATTCGGTGTTGACCACGTTCTCGACCCGCGTCTCGCGGGTGATCACGAACTGGCGCAGATAGCGGCCGATGCGGACATCGGCATAGGTCGCGCCAGCCTTGGTCGCGGCATTCAGCGCGGTATCGGCGAGCGTCTTGCGCATCGCCTTGTCGGCCTGGGTCGCCAGTACCTCGGCAGCCACTGCATTGCCGTAGATCGGCAGCATCAGCGCGCCAACGCTGGTGCTGGTTCGTTTCAGGAAGTCGCGTCTATCCATCGGGTGGCCATCTCCGGGCTGCATGCGGGAGCAAGCACAGGACCCGCCGGGACGAAACATCCGGCCGATCGCAGACTCGCGTTAATCGCTAGGACAGCGCAGCCCGCCAATAGGTTTGAATCCCGATTGGATGAGCTGCTCCTATGGCGTCAACACGAGCATGAATCGGGCCGGATTCGGCCGATCCGGCGTCGACAAGAACGATCAGACGTAACGATCGATCAGACCGCGATGGCGCGCCACCGCAGCGGCCAGGAGGTCGTTTCCCGGGATCGGCTCGTCCACCAGACTGCCGGAAACAGCCGACCGCGACGGGGCTCCGGGACGACCCTGCCCGCCCGCTTCCCGTTCCTGAGACTGGAACTGCGCCGAGCCGCCGATCTGCGCCTGGCCCAGCTGCAGCCCATCGGCGGCCATGCGCTCGCGCAGTTGCGGCAGGCTGGCTTCGAGCGCAGCGCGGGCGGCCGGATGATCGGCGCCGAACCAGACGCTCGCCGTCTGCTGTTCGACGCGGATGCGGACATCGATGCTGCCCAGCTCGCGCGGATGCAGTTGCAGGCGGGCTTCCTGGACGCCGGCTTCGCTCAGCCAGCGCAGGCGTTCGCCGAGGCGGACGGCGGCGTCCGGACCATCGAGCGACAGCGGCTCGCCGTAGGCATCGAGCGCTGCGCTCGGTGCGGTAGCCAGCAGGCTGGTGGCCGAGTCGCTGCTGGCGGGCGTGACGTTGATGGCTGGTGGCGCGCGCTCGGCGGTGACGGCCGTCACCGGCACGGTCGGCAGATCGGCCTTGATGAGCTGTGCGTCGAGCGCGCTGTCGAGGCTCGCGTTCTGAGCCGCGGTCAGCGCGGTGTCGGCACTTGGCGTCACGGCGTCGAGCGCGGCGCCAAGACTGGCGGTGAAGGCAGCCGGTTCGGCGCTGCTGGTCGGCAAGGCCGGCGCATCGGCCGTCAAGGTCGCGGTCGGAGTCCGAATGCTGCCGACAGCGCCAGCCAGCAGCGCATCGCTGTCATCCGCAGCGCCCGGCTGGCCATCGCTCGGTACGGCAACCGGCGGTGGCACGCGCAGCGCCTGCAGCCAGGCCGGCAGCGCCGGTACGGCGTCGGCAGGCGCGGCATTACTGGCCTCGCTGCCGTCATCGCGATCCTCATCGCTGTCCTTGTCGTTCTTGTCGTCCTCCGCAGCCTTGGCTTCCTTGCTTGCTGCAGCCTTCGAAGCTGCCGGGCCGGCGCCCAGCAGATCGGCGAAGGGCGAGCCCTTGTCCTTCGGCTCGTTCGCGGCTTCGCTGCGCACGGTCGCTCGCGATCCGCCGACTGCCGAGGTCGGAAGCATGGCCGACAGTCCGGCGCTCATGAGCGCTGGCTCGCGGCGAAGTGGCGAACGGTGGCGAATTCGTCCATCTCGCGCTGGCTGGCCTTTTCCTCGATCCGGCGGACTTCGAGATCGCCCTGCTGCTGCAGGTGCTCGGTGATGCGCAGCTCGCGACGCATCGCCAGCCAGCGTTCGTTGGCTTGCGCGACCCGGCCCTGCTCGGCGTCGATGGTCGCCTGCTGCGCGTTCAGCGCTTCGATCAGCTTGCCGCAGAACTGCCGCTGGTTCTCCAGCAGCATCGGCGTCGGCCGCGCGGGCAAGCGGTTCTGGTAATCCTCCAGGTAGTGCTGCAGCTCCCCGAACAGCGCCTGCTGCTCGGCAAGCCGGGCCTGCGCCTTGGCAAGCAGAGCCTTGGCATCGTCTTCGTTGCGCTCGGCGACGAGGTTCAGCAATTCCAGACGAACCTGGGAGAGCGCCATAGCTACTTCACCTCGGGGAACAGGTTCTGAAGTGCCGCACGCGAAGCCGGAAACATCGCCGGCTCGTGCACGTCCTGACGGAGAAAGGCTTCGATGCGCGGCCACATCGCCATCGCCGCGTCGACCTTGGCATCGGTGCCCGGCTTGTAGGCGCCGATGTTGATCAGGTCGCGATTGCGCTGGTAGGTCGACACCGTCTGCTTGAAGGCGCGGACCCGGCGCTGGTGATCGAGCGGCGTCACTTCGTTGGCGACGCGGGAGATCGAGGCTTCGATGTCGAGCGCCGGATAGATGCCGGCGTCGGCGATCGCGCGGCTGAGCACGAAGTGACCATCGAGAATGCCGCGTGCGGCATCGACGATCGGATCGTTCTGGTCATCGCCTTCCGCCAACACCGTATAGAACGCGGTGATCGAACCGCCGCCTGGCAAGCCATTGCCAGCGCGCTCGACCAGCTTCGGCAATTGCGCGAACACAGAAGGCGGATAGCCACGGGTTGCCGGTGGTTCGCCGACGGCCAGGCCGATCTCGCGCAAGGCCTGCGCGTAGCGGCTTAAAGAATCCATCAGCAGCAGCACATTCTTGCCCTGATCGCGAAACGCTTCGGCAATGGAGGTTGCCAGCCAGGCGCCACGCACTCTGGCCAGCGGCGAGCGATCTGCCGGCGTGGCGACGACCACGGCTCGCTTCAGCGCTTCGGGCCCAAGCGCGTTGTCGATGAAATCGCGGACTTCACGGCCGCGCTCGCCGACCAGGCCGACGACGATGATGTCCGCCTGCGTGTAGCGGGTCATCATGCCGAGCAAGGTCGATTTGCCGACGCCGGTGCCGGCGAACAAGCCTAGACGCTGACCACGGCCGACGGTCAGCAGCGCGTTGATCGCGCGCACACCGACATCGAGCGGTTCCTTGATCGGTGCACGGGCCAGCGGATTGATCGGGGTCGTGGTCGCGGTGCGGCGCTCGCAGACCAGACGGCCAAGGCCGTCGAGCGGTTCGCCTTCGCTGTCGAGCACGCGGCCCAGCAGACCTTCGCCGACCGGCACCCGCGGCATCCGCGCCATCGGAATGACTCGGGCATTCGGTTTGAGGCCGTGCATTTCGCCGGTCGGCATCAGATAGGTGCGATCACCGGAGAAGCCGACCACCTCCGCTTCGAGCATGCCGCCATCGGCATTGACCACTCGGCAGCGGCTGCCGATCTGGCTCTGGCAGCCGACGGCTTCCAGGGTCAAGCCGACGACTCTCTTCAGCACGCCTTCGACGACTACCGAGCGTGAGTTGGCCGCGCGATCGGCGGCCAGCGTCAAGGCTTTGGCGAGTCTGGTATCACGGGCGGCAGAGAGTTCGCTCATCAACGCTCTCCGAGCAAGGCCTGGGCCACGGACGCGGCGCGGGTATCGAGCCGGGCGTCGATCTGTGCGGAGTCGGTGACGATGCGGCAATCGCCGCGCATCAGCTCCTTGTCGGCTACCAGCTTCCAGCCGGCGTAGTCCTCGGGCAGGGTCAAGGTATCGCGCACCAGCTCGGCATCGGCCGGATGCAGATGGATGCGGGCATCGCGGGCCGGCGTCGCCAGTGCGCCGATCGCTTCGCGGATGATGCCGGCGATCGCGGCCGGCTCCTGCACCAGGGTGGTCTGGGCCAGGCGACGGCCGACTTCCAGCGCCAGCGCGATCATCGTTCGTTCGACTTCGCCGTCGAGGTCCTTCAACGGCCGCGACAGATGCTCGAACACCGCCTTCAGGCGATCGACCGCTTCACGAATCTTCGCCGCGCCATCGGCATAGCCCTGGGCCTGCGCTTCGGCGTAGCCGCGGGCATAGCCATCTTCGTAGGCGGTGCGTTCGAGCTGGTCGAGATGATCGGCGCTGTGCGGCGGCGGTGGCGGCGAATCGGCGGGATCGGCGAAGGTCGGCATTGCCCAGCGCGTGGCATCGCCGACGGTTTCCGCGCTCCAGTAGCCCTGTGGGTTCGACATCAGACGAAGGATTCGCCCTTGCCGCCGAGCATGATCTCGCCGGCGTCACCGAGACGGCGGGCCACGGCGAGGATTTCCTTCTGCGCTGATTCGACATCGGCGAGCCGCACCGGACCCTTGGCTTCCATGTCCTCGACCAGCATGTCGGCCGCGCGCTTGCTCATGTTCTTCAGGAACTTGTCGCGGATCTTCGGATCCGCGCCCTTCAAGGCCAGGCCCAGCTGCTCGGTCTGGATGTCGCGGAGCAGGGTCTGGATGCCGCGATCATCGACGTCGGCGAGGTTGTCGAAGACGAACATCAGGTCCTGGATACGGGTACCGAGTTCACTGTCGGTTTCGCTGATCCGCGCCACGATTGCCGTTTCCGACGCGGTGTCCATCAGGTTCAGGATGCTTGCCGCGACCTTGACACCGCCGACGCTCGACGACTTCAGATTGGAGCCGCCGGAGAACTGGCGCTCCATGATTTCATCGAGTTCCTTGAGCGCCGCTGGCTGGATGCCGTCGAGCTTGGCGATGCGCATCAGCACATCGCTGCGCAT
>NZ_CAISIQ010000108.1 GCF_903885465.1 uncultured Nevskia sp. | reverse complement strand
GACAAGCAGCGCGAGCGCTTCCCACGTCTGTGGCCCCTCGTTGCCCAGGCGCTGCAGATGGCCAACGAGGGATTTACCTACGACAACACGTCGGCGCAAAACCCGTACCGGGTGGTTGCGCACTTCGAGAACGGTAAGCTGATTGGCCGCGCAAACTGGCCAGATTGGTCACCGCTCGGATCGCTGATCTGAACTGAATCGGCCGCTTACTGCCGCTTTGTAGCAGGGGACATCGCTCAGTTTGTAAGCGGTGGTTAAACACGATGTTTTCGGTACTTAACGAACGAGCCGTGGAAACAGGGTAGGACCGAAGGTCGTCGCATCCCTCTTGAGTCGTCTTGCGTCGACTAGCGCTAACGTTGTGCCTAAATTTGTGCCCATAATCCCATAGAGTTGGTTATTGGACGTTGTATCCGTGTAGTGCGGCTGTTGCTGGTTAGTGAGTTAATTCAGCGGCTTACGTTTCAAAGGGCGTTGGATTTAAGGCGTTTGGTCGCTTTGAAAATCCCCGTGTCGGCGGTTCGATTCCGTCCTCGGCCACCATATTTTCAATAACTAGAGCGGCCTGCAGAAGCAGAGCCAGCCCGCCGTAAAACTCCTTACAACCCTTTGCAAATTGTCGCGATCATTCGTGGCGGTCCGTCCGTGCCGATCTGTAAGCAGCGCCAATGCAGAACCTTCTTAAGGGTTTGCCCGCCGCTACATCGGACTGCTCATGTCGTAAAGTCCGGGGCTACCGAGACGCAAGAAATTGCTTGGCCGGGCCACTCACGGTTTCCCGCCTGAGTATTCCCTCCGCGTAGGGACCTCGCTAGCGCGCTCATCAAGTCCGGAGCGCTGCCTCTGGACAAGCGCTTCGGCTCACAAGCAACGCTCGGTTCAATTTCCGTCGCACCGCCTCAGCACAGCTTGCCGGCTTGCATCAGGCGCTGAAGTTCAACAAGAGACCTTCCATGTCCGATGCAGGCAGCAGCCCCATGGCCGAAACGATGAATGCCCGCGCTCAGCGCTGGTGCGTCTGGAGCGGGCTGATCTTCCTGGTGCTGTTCGGCATCGGCTGGATCTTCCTCGCCGGGTTCATTCCGCCGCCACGTCCCGATGCCAGCGCTGAACAGATCGCGGCGTTCTACCAGACCGATGTCTGGATGAAGCGCCTGGGTCTGATCATTGCGCAGGCCGCCTGCATTTTCTTCGTGCCCTGGGTCTGCGCGATCTCCACGCAGATGCGGCGCATCAAGGGCAGCGATCCGAGCCTGGCTGCGGCGCAACTCATCGGCGGTTCGATCGCGATGCTCGCGGTGCTGATTCCGACGATGATCTGGACCACGGTCTCCTTCCGCCCTGATCGCGATCCGGAGCTGATGCTGCTGCTCAACGATCTAGGCTGGATCATCCTGTCGATGACCTTCGCGCCGTTCCTGACCCAGTCCTGCGCCTTGGCCGCGGCGATCTTTCTGGACAAGGGCGACAAGCCGGTCTTTCCGCGCTGGGCGGCCTATCTGAACATCTGGGTGCCGATGGGATTCCTGCCGACGGCGTTGGTGGTCTATTTCAAATCCGGGCCCTTCGCCTGGAGCGGCCTGTTCGGCATCTACATCCCGCTGGCCAATTTCGCCATCTGGTTCTTCGTGATGATCAAGCTGCTGCTCGATGCCATCCAGCAGCAGGAAAGCCAGCAGGTTCACGCGTCTTCCAACTGAGTAGGGCAAGCACGCGTCGCATCAATTCGAT
>NZ_CAISIQ010000107.1 GCF_903885465.1 uncultured Nevskia sp. | reverse complement strand
AGGCCCCAGACCGCCTTGATACCGTTGTCCAGCGGGACGAAGCGGTCATCGCGGCCCCAGACGACAAGAGTCTTGGTCTCGATCTCAGGTAAGCGCGGGGTGAGATCCACGAACAGTCCCCGTGGGTTCATTTCGTTGCTCTTGACGAAGTTCGACAGGTGTTCTGTCGAGCGCTGCATGGCCTGCCAGCGCTGCTGCACAAGCTCATCGGTCAGGACCGAGGTGTCATAGACGAAAACCTGCAACATCGCCTGGAGGTTTTCCAGCGTGGGCTGCTTGTACAGTTTCATCAGCAGCTTGATGCCTTCCTGCGGCGTCGGCTGGAACAGGCTCTGGCCCAGTCCCGCACTGCCCATCAGAATCATGCGGTCGAGACGCTCCGGGAATTCGAGCGCGAAGGTAAGCGCGCTCAGCCCGCCCATCGAGTTGCCGATCAGGTGTGCCTTCTGGATACGGAGCGCATCCATAAGGGCACGCACCGCACGCGCATTGATCAGACCGCGAGGATCCGCGGAGACGATCGGAGAGGACTTATTGAAGCCGGGGCAATCGAGCAAGATCGTGCGATACCCGGCCTCAACGAAGGGGCCGAAATTGCGATTGAAATTGCTCCAGCCGCCGGCGCCCGGGCCGCCTCCGTGCAGCATTATCACCGCCGGACCAAGACCGGCATCGTGGTAGTGAAGGCGCAGTCCGTCTGCTTCGACGTAACGGCTGGTACTGGAGTCGCTCAGTTCGCTCATACGGATTTCTCGCCGATCGCTCAGGGAAGTTCCACTTGGATGACATCGCCTTCCACGTGAACTGGAAAGACCCGAATCGGGCAGCTGGCGGGGAAAGCGCGAACCTCTCCAGTTCGGAGGCAAAAGCGCGCGCCGTGCAGTGCGCATTCGACTTCGGTTCCATCTACGCCACCTTCCGTCAGCGGAAAGTCTTCGTGCGTGCAATTGTTCTCGAACGCGAACCACTCGTCTTTGACGCGGCAGATGGCAAGCGGGATCGGTGCATCCGCAACGACCCGCATTTCGCCGTCGGCGAGCTCTCTCACCATGCAAGCATTAATTCGTTGACTCATTAGAAAAAGATGCTCAGGTTGTTGGCGATTAGCGTGCCTTGGTCCAGCGTCAGGTCACGGCGTGCGATCTTCCAGCGGGAACCCCCAGCATGCGGTCGCAGGTGATCCACGCGGGCGCCGATAAACAAGTCAACCTGGCGTTCCAATCGCGACCGATACAAAAGGAAGTTGCATGCCACATTCCACTCGCCAGCAACGTCGGCCGGCGTCAGGATCACGTTGCTCAGCATGCGGCGGGTTCGCGAGGGAGGCATTTCTGCCCAGCCCTTTCCGGTTTCGAGACGTTTGACGCGCTGCGTGAGCGTGCGCAGATCGTCGTGGAAGTAGTAAGCCTGCGGCGCAGGCGGCGGCGGCGCGCCGACGGCCTGCTCGTGGTAGTTCGTCGTTACCGGCATCTGGTACACAAGGTCTGCTGCGAACAGACCCAGCCATTCCCGGTACTCATGACGATCGAGCACGGCCGCTTCTTCATATACGAAGCGCTCGATATCGAGTTGCAGCTCGGGTGAGGCGCTCTGCTTCATGACACGCCCTCGTGTGGACGCGCCAGTTCCGCGTGCGACTCGCCAGCCATCATGCGCGCCCAGCGCGTGTAGAGTCCGCGCGCCGCGGCCTCGGAAAATACGTAGCTGAGCGGACCCGGAAAGCGATCATCTGACTTCTCGTTGCCCAGACCCATCTGCATGTTGAAGGGCTGCCGCCTGGCACGGGCACCGCGCAGCACGCGCTGCACCTCGATCCAGTTCTCTCCATCGTCCTGCTCGAACAAGCCCGCCGGGCTGAAGCTGCGGGTAATACCCTGTCCCCAGGTGTCCTTGACGTCCTGCGGGGCATCCGCGTCGACGATCGCCAGCGCCCAGACTTCAATCTCGTTCGGTCCACGCGGGTGCCACACCCGCAGCGTGTTGATGCCGGGCAGGAACGAGCAGGTCGGGAAGATGGTCATGTGCGCGCCGTTGACCGCTGTGGTCCTGGCGTTGCCAAGACGCTCCGCGACCCGTGGACGCGATTCCATAAGATACTGAGCTACCGACGAACCATCGATAGCTGCGAGCAGTTGCCCCTGATCGTCGGGGGTGTGGAAACCGGTGCCGTGTCCTGCGTTCGGCGAACGCCATTGCAAGCCTTCGGTCGGCCACTGCGCAGCCTCAGGCGGAACTCCGTCTGGCAGTACCGCAAGGATGGCGGACATGTGCGACAGCGGTGCGTGATACATGTCGCTGCAGAACTGCTCGGCAGCGAACTTCCAGTTGCAGGGGATCACCCATTTGTGGACCCCGCCCCAGACTTCAGTGCCGGCGTCGCTGCGGTCAAACATGACGTCGATGTAGAATTTCGCGTCGCCTAGATATGCGTCGAGTTCCGGAGCTTCTGCATCCCAGCAGCCGAAGATCAACCCCTTGTATTCCGCAATCCGCGGCACTCTCACTGCACCCCACTCGGCCTTGTTGAGCTTGCTGCAATAGCCGTTCTTCTCCATCGGTACGTTCACCAGCTTGCCGGCGGAGTCGTAGCTCCAGCCGTGATACGAGCAGGTAAAGTACTTGGCATTGCCATGATCCAGTCGCGACAGGCGCATTCCGCGATGTCGGCACTGATTGAGGAAGGCGGCCACGCTGCCGTCCTTCTGCCGCGACACGATGACCGGATCCTCGCCCATGTATGTGGTGAAAAAATCGCCGGCCTTCGGAATCTGGCTCCGGTGCGCGAGGAACAGCCAGCTTCGAGCGAAGATCTGCTCCAGCTCGATTCGGTAGAGCTCCTCGTCGCAATAGATGCGCGGATCGAGCGTGCCAGTCTTCACATCGACGAGAGCACGGATGTCGCGCGGCGTCCACCCGGATGTGGCGGCGATGTCAGGGTTACGCTCGGTCATCAGTTCCTTTCTCCTATGCTTTCAAACTTGGCAAAAATGGTCGCCATTCACTCGATCGATGCCTGAAGTTCTGTCCTGCCTCGTAACGCAGCACCATTCCATCAGGGCGGCCGTGGAATCTACAAAGCTCCGCATCTCGATCCGGGCGCCCCTAGGGACGCTGCCTACAACGGCTACTTCTGCGTTGGCGAATCAACCCTGACGAAGTCCGCCTTGTCGCGCACTGCGCAATCCGCGCACGCCCAGTCGTCTGGAACTTCCTTCCACGGAGTTCCAGGCACGAAGCCTTCATGCGCGTAGCCCTTCGACTCGTCGTACTCGAATCCACAGCCCGGACAGCGATAGCGCGCCACATCAAGCTCCGTGGACGGTGGTCGTGGATGCTCCGTACCGTGCCAAGATCTCGGCCCGCTTACCGGGCTGGATGTTCACGCGCGTGATATCGCCGCCGTAGACCTCCAGCACCCGCCTATCCATCACCGCGCGCCACAGAGGAGGGAAATAAGCCAACGTGAAACACAGCGGGTAGCCCGACGGCAACTCCGGAGCCTTGTCGCTGCGCAGCGCCTGGTAACAGCGCGTCGGGCGCGCGTGATGATCCGAATGGCGCTGGAGGTGATACAGCATCAGGTTGGAGACTACGTGGTCGGCGTTCCAGGAATGCTCTGCACGGCAGCGCTCGAAGCGCCCGTCCGGCTGCCTCTGGCGCAGCAGACCGTAGTGCTCGATGTAGTTGGACGTGGACAGGAACTGCCAGCCCCAGAAGGTGGAGATGAGCAGGAAGGGGATCAGCACCGTCCCCCAGACGGACAGCGCAGTACCGTACAAGAGCGCGGTGATCAGGAAGGATTGCAGCAGCTCGTTGGACGGGCTCCAAACACGCTTGCCCTGTCGCGACAGCCGTAACTTCTCGTCGCGCCAGGCGCGCTCCAGCGCGCCGGGGATCTCACGCAGCATAAAGGCGTAGAGCGATTCTCCGAAGCGCGAAGAAGCCGGGTCATTTGGCGTCGCCACATCCTTGTGGTGTCCGCGGTTGTGCTCGGCGGAGAAATGGCCATAGGCCGGCACCGCCAGCACGATCTGCGCGAGTCGCTTCTCGAACCGACGAGTCTTGTGGCCGATCTCGTGGCCGACCACCAATGCCAAGCCGTTGGTCAGCGCCACGGCCAGGCTGACCCCCAGATACCCGACCCATCCGTAGTGCTGGGTCGCGACTGCCCAGGCGCCGACGATCCACGTGACATAGAACAGCGGGATCGATGCGAACACCAAGAGCTTGTAGTAGCTGTCCGACTCCAGCGATGGTACGGCGACCTCGGGCGGGTTACGGGAGTCTCGTCCGACCAACGCGTCGGCGACAGGCAGGACGATGTACCAGAGAACGGGCGTGATCCAGAGCCACGCAGGCAGCCCAGTATTCACGGTCAGCACGATTCCGAGTACCGGCGTGATCGCGACGACCAGTGGAAGCCACCACCAGTACCTCTTGGCATCACGGTAGGCGGTGCCAGGGACTGCGGGCACATCGATCCCCGAGGAAAAGCTCATTTCGAATCACCATTCATTCGTATCATCGGGATGTCCGGCTGTGAAATCGTGGTGCTGTGGTCGCATTTCCGGTCTGCATTTGGATTCCTCAAGCGGATCCGAATCCGGCCCCACTGACGAGACTGGCCGCATCCAGGATTGCGTTCAGCATCATCGATGCGTCCGCCTTGCCGGTTCCGACGATGTCGTAAGCGGTGCCGTGGGCAACGCTGGTGTGCACGTAAGACGGCCCCAGGAACAGGACGCTGTTGCCGGAAAAGCCCCAGGTCTTGATGGGGATGTGCCCCTGGTCGTGATACAAGGCGACCACGGCGTCATACCGTCCCTCGATGCATTGCCGAAAGATGGAATCGGGACTCACGGGTCCGTCAACGGCGATGCCTTCCGATCGGGCCAGCGCCACGGCCGGTTCCAGGGCTAACTTCTCCTCCTCGCCCGACGCATGCGGATTGAATCCGGCGACCGCGATGCGTCCAGCACCCACGCCCCAGGCTTTGAGGGATCGTGACAAACATACGATGAGACGGTGCACCGCTTCGGTGGTGATAGCGGCTGATACTTCCCGCAGCGGGACATGGTCCGTCAGGTGCGCGATCACCAAGCGGCCGGACCGCAACAGCAGGTAAGCCGGGTCCGTTGCGCTGTAGCTCGGCACCGAGCCGAGCGTGCCCGCCAGCTGCATCGCCTTGCCGCTGATCGGACCCATCACGCAGGCGTCGATTTGTCGCGTGCGCGCCAAGCTATCGAGGTGATCGATCCAAGCGCCGGTCGCCGCTCCCGCGGTGGCGAGGTCGCCCCCGTAGCGGGCGGCATCGCCAGCGTAGGCCGCGGATTCGAGCACGTCGATCGTCGCCTCGTCCAGGCTCAAGTCGCTCGCACTGATGGCGGACCGTACCCGCAGGGAGGGCGCTGCCACGCGCACCGCCTGCTCGACCACGAGTCGGCTGCCGACGATCAGTGGCCGGCAGCATGATTGCAGGCGGCCCGAGGCCCATGCCTTGACGACCACTTCGGGTCCGATCCCATTAGGATCCCCAGTCATGATTCCTACTGTCGGTAGCGTGGACATTTAGATGCTGTAGATGTCCAGTACGGTCGGGATCAGGTCGTTGAGGACCAGAATTTTCTTCCGGCGGATCCGCCAACCCTCGGTGCCGGGTGCCAGCACGTACTCGGCATGGCCGAAGAACTGTGTCTGCTCGCCTTTGCGGAACAGGTGCACGACCCAGCGCGTGCGCGCGACGACCGTGCCGTCCGCCTGCGGAAGCACGCGGATGTTGCTCACCATGTGGCAGGTCCGCGGCAACGGCGTTGAAGCCGAGGAGCGCCCGGTGCGCAGGCGGAACACGCGATCCTCAAGGCCGGCGCGGCTGTTGTAGTAGATCAGCGACATCTCGGCTTGGGGGTCGGATGTGGTTTCGTACTCCGAGTCCCACGCAGGAACCCAGTACTCCACTGTTTCCTCATGCAGTGCCAGCCAACTGT
>NZ_CAISIQ010000106.1 GCF_903885465.1 uncultured Nevskia sp. | reverse complement strand
GGCGCGATGATCACGCCCAGCACGCCGAGCACGGCCAGCGCCAGGATGATCAGGAAGGTGTACGGCTGCAGCTTCTCCAACGCGATCGACTGCTTCGGCGGCAGCGTCACCAGCAGCATGCGGCCGACATCGAACGGCGGCAGCGGCAGCAGGTTCAGCACGAAAAAACTGACGTTGAACATGATGCCGAGATTGGCCATGGTGCCGATGCCGAGCCAGACGCCTTCGCTGGAACCCGGCATGCCGACGGAGATCTTCAGCACCACCGCCCAGAGCACCGCCATCACCAGATTCGACAGCAAACCGGCAGCGGCGACCTTCACCGCACCGCTGCGCGGATTGCGGAAATTGCGCTCGGAAATCGGGATGAACTTGGCCCAGCCGATCAGAAGACCGCCAAGGCCGGCGCTGCTCAGCGCGATGAACACGCCGGGCAGCAATAGCGTGCCGATCGGGTCGACATGGGCGAGCGGATTGAGGCTGAGGCGGCCTTGCTGCTTCGCCGTGTTGTCGCCCAGCGCCAGCGCCATGCGGCCACGGACGATTTCGCGAACGGTGAGGGCGAGCACCAGCGGCAGCAGCGACACAGCCAGTCGCTGAAAAAGAGTCAGGGATTCCATCGGCCGATTATACCGGTGCCACGCGCGCCGCCTGCCCGCTCAGCTTTCTTCGAGGCCCAGCGCCGACACGTCGCCACGCCCCTGGCGGATCAGCACAGGCGCTTCGCCGGTGAGATCGATCACCGTGGTCGGGGTGACGCCGCAGGTGCCGGCGTCGAGGACCAGATCCACCGAACGCTCAAGACGGGCGCGATCGTCGTCCAGATCGTCGACCGGCTGTTCGGCGTCCGGCCATTGCAAGGTGCAGCTGAGGATCGGCTCGCCGAGCAGTTCCAGCAGCGCCTGGGTGACCTTGTGTTCCGGAATGCGGATGCCGATGGTCTTGCGCTTCTCGTGCATCACCCGGCGCGGCAGTTCCTTGGTCGCTTCGAGCACGAAGGTGTACGGGCCCGGCGTCAGCTGCTTCAGCAGCCGGTACTGCCAGTTGTCGACCTTGGCGTAGGTGGCGATCTCGGACAGATCGCGACAGACCAGGGTGAACTGGTGCTGGCGATCGAATTCGCGCAGGCCGCGGATGCGCTCTGCAGCATCCTTGTCGCCGAGGCGGCAGCCGAAGGCGTAGCAGGAGTCGGTTGGATAGGCGATCACCGCGCCCTGGCGGACACGGTCCGCCGCTCGCTGCAGCCAGCGGCGCTGAGGATCAATCGGATGTAGTTCAAGCCATTCGGAAGCCATGCCGCCATTGTCCCATGCCCGGATGGCGGATCGTTGACTGCAGCAATCAGTCCCCGTGATGCAAAGACCGGCGTGGCTATAATCCGGCCATCCGAAGCCTGGGGATCGACGATCCGCAGGCCGCCAACGATTCGATGCAGGAACCTGCCGCTGACATGAATGCTGTGCTCGACCTGATTCCCGCGATCCTGTTCTTCGCGGCCTACAAGCTGTACGACCTGTTCACGGCCACCGCCGTGCTGATCGCAGCGCTGCTGGTGATGGTGGCAGTGACCTGGCTGCGCACGAAGAAGGTGCCGAAGCTGCAGCTGGCCACGGCGCTCGTTGCTGCGGTCCTCGGCGGCTTGACGCTGTGGTTCCGCGATCCGAAATTCATTCTGTTCAAGCCGACGGCGATCTACGGCGCCTTCGCACTGGCCCTGCTCGGCAGTCACGTTATCGGCGACAAGGTGCTGATGCAGCGCATCCCGCAGAAAAATCTGGTGCTGCCCGAACCGCTGTGGCGCAAGCTCAATCTGGCCTGGGCGCTGTTCTTCGCGTTCTGCGCCGTGCTCAACATCTATGTGGCGATGAACTTCAGCGAAGCGGTCTGGGTGAAGGTCAAGGTGTTTGGCTTCACCGGGCTGATGTTGGTGTTCATGCTCGCCCACATCCCGTTCCTGTCCCGCTACATGGTCGATCCCGATGCCCCTGCGCGTTGACAACATCCGCAAGACGCTCGAAGCCTCGCTGGCGCCGTCGCAGCTGGAAATCGAGGACGACAGCCATCGCCACGCGGGCCATGTCGGCGCGAAGGGCGGCGGTCACTACCGGGTGTTCATCGTGTCGGCGAAGTTCTCCGGCCGCTCGCTGATCGGCCGGCACCGGATGGTCTACGAAGCGCTGGCCGATCAGATGAAGGGCGACATCCACGCGCTGTCTATCGTCGCCAAGGCGCCCGAGGAAGTCGGCAGCTAAACCGGCGTTTCCTGCCGACGTAGTAGCCAGCCCAGACGCAGGCATTCGAACAGCAGCCAGGCAAGCACCGCGCCGGTCAGCAACACCGCCTGTTCATCGAGCAGATTGCTCAACAAGGCTGGCAGATGGCCGCTCCAGAAGGCCTTGATCAACCCCAGCAGCGGATGCGGCCGCAGCAGATCGGCAGCGCGACGTCCCAGGAATTCGATTCCGGCTTCGCCCTTGCGCGCGGCTTTCAGCAGCCAACGCTCGCCAGCCAGTTCACCCGCATCGGCACTCGCTTTCAGCCAGGCCGTTGACCGAGCCGGACTCAGCCACAGCGCCAGGGTGCCGCCCGGACGCTCGGCCAGATTGGCGACGCGATTGAGCATCTGCGGATCATCGATCGGCCGCAGGATGCGTAGTGCCGCTGCCGGGCGCGCGCGTTCGGATAGCCGCGACACATCTCCAGCGACGGCCAGCAGTTCATCGGTCTTGCCAGTCTCGAAAGCACGACGCCCCAGACGCAGCAGGGTTTTCGCGAACGTCTCGCTGAGCGCGCCGGCGCGGCGCGCGAACTTCATCAAGGCCACGCCGGCATCGGCACCGGGCGCGATGGTCGTCGCCAGACCGAGCGCCGATAGCGCAACGATCACCTCGTCGCTGTCCTCGCCGCGCAGCGCTTTCGCGCCCTGGATCAGCAGATCGCGGACATCGCCGATCACTAGGAGATCGGCCGCCACCGCACCGGCAAGGGCTTCGGTGCTGTCGCCCTGCCCGGTCAGCGCACCGCGTCCGGCTTCGGTCAGCCTGCGCAGCACCGCATCGCGCTCGGCAATGATCTGCGTCTGCGCGGCCAGCAGGGCTGGCCGCTTATCGACGTCACCAGTCTCCAGACCAGCGTCGATGATCATCAAGGCTTCGCTGAAATGTCCGGCGGCGCGTTCGGCTTCGGCGCCGGCAAGCGGATCGTAATCGGCCAGCGCATCGAGTTCGGCATTCGCGGACAAGCTGGGCCAATGCTGAAGACAAGCCCAGGACAACAGCCCTGCAGCCAGCAGTCGGAATACACACAAGCCGATCCCGAACTTGCGTGATCCGGTCATGGCGCTAGCCGATGAGTCCGCGCAGCGCCGCCAGATCGAGCACCGGCACGCCGAGCTTTTCGGCTTTCGCGAGCTTCGATCCTGCAGCTTCTCCAGCGAGCAGGAAGTCGGTTTTCGCCGACACGCTGCCGGTGACCTTGCCGCCATTCGCTTCGATCAACGCGGCGGCTTCTTCGCGACTCAGGCCAGGCAAAGTACCGGTGATGACCAGGGTCTTGCCGGTCAACGCACCTTCTGCGGCGGCTTTCGGCGCAGGCCAGTGGATGCCGGCGCCGCCGTCTTCACGCAGCTTGACCAACGTGTCGATCACCGCGCGATTGCGTGGCTCGGCAAAGAAATGGGCGATCGACGCGGCGACCGTCGGGCCGACATCAGGCACCGATTGCAGTAGCGGAAACCGCTCTTTTTTCTTCTCGGCGTGCTCGGTGGCGAGATCCGCTTCGGCCGCTGCCAGCAGCGCTTCCAGGCTGCCGTAGTGCTGCGCCAGATCGCGCGCCGTGGTCTCGCCGACCACCGGAATACCGAGCGCGAACAGGAAGCGGCCGAAGGTGGTGTCGCGGCTGGCGTCGATCGCCTTGACGAGATTCTCGGCCGATTTCTCGCCCATGCGTTCGAGCACGGCGAGCTTCGCGGCATCGAGCTTCAGATAGATGTCGGCCGGCGTGCGTACGTCGAGTGCGTCGATCACCAGCGCCAGCAGTTTTTCGCCGAGGCCGTCGATGTCGATCGCCTTGCGCGACACGAAATGGATCAGCGCGCCATGCAACTGCGCGCGGCAGGACAGGCCGTTGGTGCAACGGGCAATCGCTTCGCCTTCCTCTTTCGCTACGGCACCGCCGCAGACTGGGCATTCATCCAGCAACTTCACCAACGCCCGCGCTTCGTGTGCACTGCGTTCTGCATCACTACGAATCACAACGCCGACAACCTCGGGAATCACATCCCCCGCCCGTCGAATCGTGACCGTGTCTCCTACTCGAACATCCTTGCGCAGGATTTCATCCATGTTATGCAAGGTCGCGTTACTGACCATCGCGCCCCCAACAAACTTCGGCTCCAAGCGCGCGACCGGAGTGACTGCGCCGGTGCGACCTACTTGAAAATCGACGCCCAGCAGCGTTGTTTCCGCTTCCTCGGCCGGGAACTTGTAGGCGACCGCCCAGCGCGGCTCGCGCGATACAGAGCCAAGTTCGTTGCGGCCGGCGAGATCGTCGAGCTTGAAGACGACACCGTCGATATCGAACGGCAGGCTCGCGCGCTTCTTGCCGATCGCTTCGAAGTACGCGAGACAGCCTTCCGCACCAGTCACCGGCTCGATCAGCTCGGAAACCGGAAAGCCCCAGGTCTTGAGCTGATCGAGTACATCGCGATGGCGAGCAGGCTGCTGCCAGCCTTCGGAAACGCCGGTGCCGTAGGCGTAGAACGCCAGCGGCCGCTTCGCGGTGATTACCGATTCGAGCTGCCGCAAGCTGCCGGCCGCTGCATTGCGCGGATTGACCGGCGGCTTCTCGCCGCGAGCCTCGGCATCGCGAACCATCTTCTGGAAGCCGGCCAGCGGCAGGAAAACTTCGCCGCGCACTTCGACCAGCGGCGGCACCTCGCCACGCAGGCGCAGCGGCAAGCTGCGGATGGTACGGAGGTTCTGGGTGATGTCTTCGCCGGTCTCGCCATCGCCGCGCGTCGCGCCCTGCACCAGCACGCCGTGCTCGTAGATCAGCGACACGGCGAGGCCGTCCAGCTTCGGCTCGGCGATGTAATCGACCTTCGCCTTCAGCAGTACTTCACGAACGCGGCGATCGAAGTCGATCAGTTCGGCGTGCTGCAGCTCGGGTCCTTCGGCCTTCAGATCGATCGCGGCCTTGCGCAGACTCAGCATCGGCTGGCGATGACGAACCGCGGCGAACATCGGCGAAGGCGCGCCGCCGACTCGCTGGGTCGGCGAGTCCGGCGTCTTCAGTTCGGGGTTCGCAGCTTCCAGCTGCTGCAGCTCGCTGAACAGCTGGTCGTACTCGGCGTCCGAAATTTCGGGCGCATCGAGTACGTAATAGCGATGGTTGGCCTGCTCAAGCTGCTGCCGAAGCTCGGCGGCACGCTTCGCCGCCGAAGTCTTCTCAGACACCGTGACTGCGCGCCCAGGCTTCGACTTCCTGCTGCAGTGCCCGCGCCGAGGACGGCGAGAACGGCTGCTTCTTGGCGTCGAACACTTCGGCGTTCAGTGCACGCGCCAGCTTTTCGGCGGTGCCGATCATGTCGCGGATCGCGTCCGGTGCCCGCACCGGGCCGGGCAGCACCATGAACAGGGTCAGGCCTGGGGTCGCGAAGGTGCCGGCGGCGGCCGGATCGAGATGTCCTGGCTTCAGCAGGCTGGCGACGCTGAACACGGCATCAGCGCCGAGCAGGCGGTGATAAATCTGGCGCGCGCCGTATTCCAGCTTCTGGTCTTCGAGCGCTTCGTGCAGCTCGTGGCCGAGGATCGCCTGCCCTTCGCGTTGCGCGATCAGCAAGGACACGATCTTCTGCGGACCGGGCATCACCGGCTTCGCGGGCGTCACCGCCGGCGCGGGAGCTGGCGGAGTAACGGGAACCGTTTTCGGCGTGCCGAAGCTCGGGCCGCGCGCCGGCACGATCGGCGCCGCCTCATCCGCAGCGGATTCGCCGAAGCGCGGTTCGACTCTGCGCGCCTTGCCGACACCGAACTCGTCGAACTGCTGGCCTTCCGCCCCGAAGATATCGAGCTGGCGCTCGCGCACCGGCGTGCCGGTACTGGGAATGTCGCTATCGGCGTTCATCGCCCGGCGGTCGCGGCGCGACAGAACGTAGATCGCGATGACGGCGATCACCGCGAAAATCAGCAACGCCCACTGCAATGGACTCATCGTTTCGCCTTTAGACCCCGAAGCATTTCAACGGCCGCTGACCCCGCACCAAGCCTCAAACGGCCGGTGCTTCCGCTGCTTCTTCCGGCGTGCCGGCCAATGCCACGGCCTGCTGCACATCGACGCTGACCAGGCGCGACACGCCCGGCTCCTGCATCGTCACGCCATGAAGGTGCTCGGCCAGCTCCATCGTGATTTTGTTGTGGGTAATGATAATGAATTGAACGCCCTGCGACATTTCCCGCACCACTTCGCAGAAGCGGCCGACGTTGGCATCGTCGAGCGGCGCGTCGACTTCGTCCATCAGGCAGAACGGCGCCGGGTTGAGCTGGAACAGCGCCAGCAGCAGCGCCACCGCGGTCATCGCCTTTTCACCGCCTGAGAGCAGCTGAATCGTCGAATTGCGCTTGCCGGGCGGCCGCGCCATGACCTTCACGCCACGGTTCAGCACCGTCGCGGTTTCGCCTTCCGGCGCTTCGCCTGTCAACTCGAGATAGGCCTCGCCACCGCCGAACAACTGCGGAAAGCGCGCTTTGAAGATCTCGTTGACCTGATCGAACGTGGTCTTGAAGCGATCGGTGGTTTCGCGATCGAGCTGAGCCATCGCGTCTTCGAGCGTTGCCAGCGCATCGCTGACATCGGCGTGCTGGGTGCTGATGTAGGCCTCGCGCTCGCGGCCCTCTTCCAGCTCCTGGATCGCCGCGAGATTGATCGCGCCAAGACGGTCGATGCGCCGGCCGATCGCGCCGAGCTTTTCTTCCCAGAGTTCGAGCGGCAGATTGCCGTTGGCATCCGGAATCAGGTCTTCGGCCAGTTCCTCACGGCTGAAGCCGCTTTCCGCGAACTGGCCTTCTGCCACTTCGCGACGGGCGCGCAGGTTCTCGAATTCCAGACGCGCGTTCTGCAACCGTTCCTGTGCGGCTTCCTTGCGCGATTCGGCAGCACGCAGCGCCCGCAGATTTTCCGCCTGCAGGGTTTCGGCGGCAGTCAGTGCGTCACGGGCAATCCGCAGGCGATTGCGCGCTTCGCCAACGGCGGCGCGGGAGGCTTCAACTTCGGCGGTCTTGGCGACGATCGGTGCATCGAGTTCTTCGCCAGCGACACGCCGCGAGCTCAGCGCCTGTTCGAGCGCTTCGCGCTGTTCGGCCAGGGAATGCAGCGATTGATTGACCGCCGCCAGCGCGCTGTTCTGGCCGGCCAGATGAACTTGCGCCTGGCCCCGCTGTACCGACGCCTGCTGCACGGCGGCGCGCGCCTGAGTCAGCGCATCGCGGCTGACAGACAGCACGCGGCTGCGTTCTGCGCGTTCGTTGCGCAACTGTTCGGCGGTGTCTTCGAGATCGCCGAGGCGGGCACGCGCTTCGGCCAGTTCTTCGGCCTGCTGCTCGCGCTGGGCGCTGAGCAGTTCGAGTTCCTGCGACAGCTGACGAATGCGGCTTTCGGTCTGCTCCAGCCGCACCGCCTGCGCTTGCCGATGCGCCAGACGCTGACCATGCCGGCTGCGCGTCTGATCGAGCCTGGCCGCGACGCCGCGGCGCTCGTTGTCGAGCTGCACGCGGCGGGTATTCATCTCCGTGAGCTGCTGTTCGCCGGTGCGTACGGTGCCCGTCAGTTCTTCGACCGAAGCCTTGAGCTGCTTCAGCAGCAGGCCGCGGGCGATGACGCCACTGTGCTGCGGATCGAGCTTCGGATAACGCACCCAGGCGCGGCCGCGCCAGACGCCATCGGCGGTGATCACCGATTCGCCGGCGCTTAAGCTTGCAGCGATCCGCTCGGCTTCCTCGATCGACGATGCCGCGCGAATGCCGGACAGCCAGTCGATCACAGCGGCCGGGCCGCTGACTCTGGCCGCCAAGGTGCCTTCCGTTCCCGGAAAACCCGCCTCGGCATGCAACAGCGTCGCGCCAGATTTGGGGCCGGCCGGCACGCGCTGCCCCTGCCATTCCGGCAGCAGCGGCGCCTGCAGCAAGCCACTCAGCACATGTTCGACCGCCGCTTCCCAGCCAGTATCGACCTGCAGCGCCGCATTCAAACGCGGCAGATTGGCCCAGCCATTGCTGCGCAGCCAATGACCGAGATCGGCGTCATCCTCGCGCAAGGCTGCTTGCTGCAGCGTTTCCAGCGAGGCCTGGCGACCCCGCGCGCTTTGCAGCGCTTGCCGCGCTTCGTGGAGGCCGGTTTCGACCGTGGTGCGCTGCTCGCGCGCTGCCTGCAATTCGGCATCGGCGGTCTGCAAGCGGGCTTGCGCTTCGCTCAACTCGTCTTCGAGCTCGGCGAGTTCGATATCGACTTCGGCCAGAGAATCGCGGATCGGCGTGCCATCGAGTGCGCCGCGCTCGCCGGTCATCCGGCGCAGGCGTTCCTCGGTCTGCACCAGCGCCCGTTCCTGGCTCTGCACGCGGACTCGCTCGCCTTCGGCGGCGAGCATCGGCGCCTGCGAACGCTGCGAGAACGATTCCCAGCGGCTCTGCTCTTCGGAGACGCGCGATTCAGCACCGGCCAGCAATTCCTGCTGCTGGGCTTCGCGGGCTTCGGCTTCCTCGGCGCGGGCCTGAGCGGCAGTCGCGGCCTGGGTCAGCGATTGATGACGCAGTTGTTCCTGATCGCGACGACGGGTCAGCTCGAAAAGCTGGCCTTCAAGCTGTTCCAGCTCGCGAACGCGGAGATTCTTCAGTTCGCGGGCATGGGCCAGATTCTGTTCGTGCCGGGCCAGTGCGCTTTCGGCCTCGTAGACCTGCGCCTGTTCGGCATTGAGCAGGTTGCCGGCTTCGCGGAGGCGGGTGTCGGCAACGTCCCGTGCTTCCTCAGCCGACACCACAGCGGCGCGGGCGATCTCCAAAGCCTCGTCGAGGCTGGCGATCGACGCTTCCTGCGCCATCGCCTGGGCTTCGAGCGCGCGCAGCCTCAGCAGCAGCACCTCGGCTTTAAGACGGCGTTCCTCGTCCTTGTATTGCTTGTACTTCTCGGCGTTCGCAGCCTGCTTCGCCAGCACTTCGATGCGGGCACGAAGTTCGCCTTGCAGATCGTTGAGTCGGCTCAGATTTTCCCGCGTCTGCTTGATTCGCGACTCGGTTTCCCGGCGGCGCTCCTTGTACTTGGAGATGCCGGCCGCTTCCTCGAGCAGCTGACGCAGTTCCTCGGGCTTGGCCTCGACCATCCGCGACACCATGCCCTGCTCGATGATCGCGTACTGGTTCTTGCCGCCGAGGCCGGTGCCGAGAAACAGATCGGTGACGTCGCGCTTCAGGCACTTGCTGCCGTTCAAGTAGTACTGGCTGCCGCCATCGCGAGTCAGTTCGCGTTTGACCGCCAGCTCGGCGTAAGCGGCAAACGGGCCGGTAACCTGGAAGTCGCTGTTGTCGAAGGTCAGTTCGACACTCGCCCGCCCGGCCGGCTTGCGCGAACGCGAGCCGTTGAAGATCACGTCCTCGGAGTCCGCGCCGCGCAGGTTCTTGATGCTGGCTTCGCCCAGCACCCAGCGCACGGCGTCGATCAGGTTCGATTTGCCGCAGCCGTTTGGCCCGACGACCGAGGTCAACCTGGACGGCAGCGGCAGGCTGGTCGGGTCGACAAAGGATTTGAACCCGGCGAGTTTGATTCCGGATAGACGCATGTACGGTGGGCTTTGCAGGGGGCTGGACGGAGCTGAGCCCGCCGCGAATAACCGACAGTTTAAGGGATGACAGCCATTTTGCAGTTCGGTGGCCGTTTACCAGGGGCGTCATTTGCGACAATAGCCGCCTCAGCTTCCTAACCTCCTCTTCAACAATGTCGACCAAGCCTTCGAAAGCGCTGGAAAATTTCCCCAACCCGAACCCGGGCCGTGACTTCGTGATCCGCATGCGGATGCCGGAATTCACCTGCCTGTGCCCGAAAACCGGCCAACCGGATTTCGGGACGCTGTACCTCGAATACATTCCCGAGGCGCTGTGCGTCGAACTGAAATCGCTGAAGCTGTATCTGTGGAGCTATCGCGATGAAGGCGCGTTCCACGAGGCAGTGACCAACAAGATCCTCGACGATCTGGTCGCCGTGACCCAGCCCCGCTTCATGCGCGTGACCGCCGACTGGTACGTGCGTGGCGGCATCTACACCCATGTGGTCGCCGAGCACCGGGCACCGGACTGGGCACCGACCTTCGCCGATACCGTACAGCTGCCGCCGGCGATGTGGCAGGGCTTCCAGGGTCATTGAGGCGGACTTCGGATTGTGATTTGACGCGCATTCAGAGGCCGCCAATGCGGTCACTGAGGCGGCTACCGCGCACGAAATTTGCTCGGGCCATTCCTGATCGTTGCCGGGGGGCGTCGGGACATGCTTGATTCCATCAGCGCGGCGGAGCAACGCCCTTATCGCGGACGCTTCGCCCCGACGCCATCGGGGCCGCTGCATCTCGGTTCGCTGAGCACCGCGCTCGCCGGTTACCTGGATGCGCGGCACGCGGGCGGTCGCTGGCTGATCCGGATCGACGACCTCGATGCGCCACGCTGCCGTCCTGAACATGCCGACACGATCCTGCGTCAGCTGGAAGCGCATGGGCTGCGCTGGGACGAAGAGGTCCGCTATCAGTCCCGGCACACGGCCGAATACGAAGCGGCATTTGACCAACTGCGCGTCGACGGCCTTTGCTATCTCTGCACCTGCACGCGCGCCCGGCTTGCCGAAACCTCGCACTCGGGAATCGATGGGCCGGTCTACGCGGGAATCTGCTCGCGTGCCGGTCACCAAGGCTCTGGAAGCTGGCGCTTGCGGATGCCCGATGGCGTGATTTCGCTGAACGATCGCCTGCACGGCACGATCAGCCGAGACCTGCAGCGGGACATTGGCGATTTCATGATCCGCCGTGCTGATGGCCTGATCGGCTACCAGCTTGCGTCGGTGATCGACGAACGCGAGCAGCGCATCAGCGCCCTGGTTCGCGGCGCTGACCTGATCGGATCGAGCCTGCGGCAGCAGTATCTGCTGCAGCATTTCGGGATCCCGATCCCTGCATATTTGCATGTGCCGGTGCTGCTCGACAGCAGCGGGCTCAAGCTCAGCAAGCAGAACCATGCGCTGCCGATCGCTTCGAAGAACGCCGCGCAGAACCTGATCCGGGCGCTGACCCTGCTCGGCCAGAGTGCCTTCGCGGCGGACTGGCACGGAAGAATCGACGAAATTCTGCGTCTGGCGGTCCGAAACTGGAATCCGGCGCTGATTCCAAGACGCCTCGACCTGCCCGCCTGAACCGGTAATCGGCACTACAGGGACTTCATGGTGCTATGCGGCATAGTCTGGCATTCTTGGCGCACCGCAACATAGTGAACCGCATGAACGATATTCGCGTCATCAAGAAATATCCGAATCGTCGCCTGTACGACACCAATGTCAGTCGCTACATCACGCTTGAGGAAGTGCGGCAACTGGTCCTGAGCAACGTCAGGTTTCGGGTCGAGGACAAGCGCACCAAGGACGACATCACGCGCAGCATCCTGCTGCAGGTGATTTCGGAGCAGGAAGAAGGCGGCAATCCGATCTTCAGCTCGGAGCTGCTGACCCACATCATTCGTTTCTATGGCGATCCGATGCAGCCGAGCATCAGCCGCTATCTGGAAATGTCGCTGCAGTTGTTCTTGCAGCAGCAGACCAACTTCAGCGAGCAACTGAAGGAACTGCTCGGCCAGGCTCAGCAGCCCGTGCAGCGCCTCAAGGATCTGGCGGAACGTCAGGTGCCGATCTGGCGCACCGTTCGCAAGGAGTTCCTGAAGAACCTGACGCGTGCAAAGGCAGTCAGGAAGGGTGGCACGGAACTTGGGGATTAATCAGCAGTACTGGTTAATCATTCCGGAAATTAGGCAGAAATTTTTGACACTTCCGTCAAAATTATTGATCACCATTGTTAACTATATGATTTAGATATATTTAATGATCTCGATCTGATTTGACAAGGCGCAATCAAAAATTTATAGTGCACTGCAACAACGATCAAGCAACAAGACGGCGCACCCAAGTCCAAGTATTACCTGCGCTGTGAATGTCT
>NZ_CAISIQ010000105.1 GCF_903885465.1 uncultured Nevskia sp. | reverse complement strand
CGGCGACGTCAACGATCCTTCCACCTGGACCGTCGGCCGCTCGCGTCAGGGCATCGTCCGCCATAACGAGCTGCTGACCAACCAGACCAATCTGCGTGGTTCGCTCACCACCGGCGTGATCAAGCACGATTTCGCCAGCGGTTTCGAATTCATTCAGGAATCGCAGAACCAGCCGACCTATGCGGTCACGGCCACCACGCCCGCCCAGGTGCAGCAGCGCGCCGACGTCTACAACCCGAACGCTTCCGATCCTGGCGTCGATCTTTCGTACAACGGTGCGTTCACCGACGGCCGCACACAGACCGGTGCGGCTTACCTGAACGACACCGCGAAGTTCGGCGACCGCGACCAGTTCCAGCTCAGTGGCAGCCTGCGCTTCGAGCGCTATCGCACTGAAACCGAGGCCGGCACGCTGTCGACTGCCGCCGCAAACCCGGGCGTGACGCCGGTCGGCACCCTGCTCGGTTCGCGGCTGACCAAGAGCGGCACACTGGTCACCTACAAGGCCGGTGGTCTGTGGAAGCCGCTGCCGAATGGTTCGGTCTACGCCTCGTACGGCACCAGCAAGCGCCCGCCGAGCGGTGACAACTTCGCGCTGAGCGCGACGACGACCAACATCAACTCGACCGCACTCGCGCCATCGAAGGCCGACAGCGTCGAAGTCGGCAGCAAGTGGGATCTGCTCGACAACAAGCTGGCGGTGACTGGCGCGCTGTTCCGCACCGAGTCCAAGAACGACATCGCCCGGCAGTCCGGCAACGAGATCGTCCAGTACGGCAAGCGCCGCATCCAGGGCGTGGAACTCGGAGTGGTCGGCAACGTCACCGAGGCCTGGCAGGTGTCGGCGGGCTACACGTTCCAGGATGCGAAAGTCTCCGAAGGCACGATTGCCACCGACGGCACCTCGACGCAGAGCGGCGCCGCCGTCAACTTCTCGCCGAAGAACAGCGTCACGACCTGGACCAGCTACAAGCTGCCGCTCGCCTTTGGTCCGATCACCGGTCCGCTGACCATCGGTGGTGGCCTGCGTTACATCGACAGCCAGGCACGCACGATCAACAACAATCTCGGCAGCGTGAACACCGGCGTCGTCACGGTCGAGGACTATCTCGTTTTCGATGCGGTTGTGAGCTACGACGTGACGGCCAACCTCGGCTTGCAGGCCAACATCTACAACCTGCTGGACGAACGCTACGTCGGCGCGGTCAACAACAGCGGCCAGCGCTACCAGCCGAGCATTCCGCGTTCGTTCCTGCTGGCGCTGAACTTCACGTACTGATGTACCGATCTGCTGCCCGCTCATGATCGTCCGCATTCCTGGTCTGCTTGAAGCCCGTCCGCTCGCGTTCATCCGCGAGCGGCTGGCGGCGGCCGACTGGGAAGACGGACGAGTCACGGCCGGGCCGCAGGCGGCGAAGGTCAAGGACAACCTTCAGCTCACCGAGGACCATCCGCTGGCGAAGGAACTCGGCGAGGTGGTGCTGGTGGCTTTGTCCCGCAGTGCCTTGTTCACCTCGGCGGCGCTGCCGCTGAAGGTGTTCCCGCCGATGTTCAATCGCTACGAAGGCGGTGGGCATTTCGGCGCACATATCGACACTGCCGTACGCCTCAGCCGGCAGCCGCCGCATCGGGTGCGTACGGATCTGTCGGCTACTCTTTTTCTCGCCGATCCGGATAGCTATAACGGCGGCGAACTGGTCATTGGCGACAGTGATGAGATCGGCGGTGTACAGGCGATCAAGCTCGCGGCCGGTGATCTGCTGCTCTATCCGGCTACGCATCTGCATGAAGTGCGGCCGGTGACGCGCGGTGCGCGTCTGGCTTCGTTCTTCTGGGTGCAGAGCATGGTTCGCGACGATGACAACCGGCGTCTGCTGTACGACATGGACCGGGCATTGATGACGCTGCGCGAACTGCATCCTGAAGGCCATCCGGCGCTGATCCGCCTGACCGGGACGTATCACAACCTGCTGCGCAAATGGTCGGACTTGTGAGCACCATCGCCATCCAGGAACACGGGTATCGCTGCGGCCAGCGGATGTCGGCACGAGGTCGCATGGTTGCTGCCATGGTCGTTGTCGGTCTGCACCTCGGCGGTTTCGCGACCTTGCTGATCGCCCGCAGCGAACCGGCGCCGCCGGAGCCAGTGGTGATGCAGGTGACGATGATCGCGGAGGCACCGGTGGTGATGATCGAACCGCCACCACCGCCCCCCGAGCCGGTGAAGCCGAAGCCCCAGCCGCGTCTGATGGCGACGGCCAAGCCGACGCCATCGGCCATGGTCACGCCGCCGCTGGAAGACGAGCCGGTGATCGAAGCGGTCGCCGAAGCGCCGACGCCACCGGCACCGCCGGCCGCGCCCGCCTCGTCGCCGCCAGCGGAGCCGACGATCGTGCCGCCGAACTTCGTCGCTGCGTATCTGAACAATCCGGCGCCGATCTATCCGTATGGGGCCAAGTCGCGCCGCGAGTCCGGCACGGTGCTGCTGAAAGTGCTGGTGACGGTGGACGGCACGGCTGGCGACGTGAAGATCGAGAAGTCGAGCGGTTCATCGAGCCTCGACCAGGCAGCGCGTGACGTGGTCTTCAAGCGCTGGCGTTTCGTGCCGGCCAAGCGTGGTGATCAGACGGTGGAAGCCTGGGTGATCGTGCCGATGGAGTTCACGTTGAAGGGATGAGCCCCTCTCCCCCGGCCCCTCTCCCGTAAAGGGATAGGGGAGGCCCGCAGTGAGTGCGGCAACAAAGCCCCTCTCCCCTTGCGGGGGAGGGTTGGGGAGAGGGGAGCGGCACAGTGCCTCAGTTACCGATTTGAATTGAAAACCAGGAATCAACATGGACGCAGCAACACCCGGTATCGGCTTCGGCCACTTTCTCGCCCAGGCCGATGGCGTGGCGAAATTCATTCTGGTGCTGATGGCCGTGGCCTCGGCGGCGAGCTGGTATCTGATCGTCACCAAGCTGGTCAGCTATGCGCGGGCCAAGCGGCGCAGCTCGGCGTTTCTCGATTTCTTCTGGAACGCGCCGTCGCTGGACGTGGTTGCCGCGCAGATCGAGCAGAAGCATCCGGACGAGCCGTTCTCGCATCTGGTCTATCACGCGATCGTCGCCAGCCGGCATCACGAGCGCCATGGCATCAATCGCCTGAACGAAGCCGGCAGCAGCAGCGATTTCGTCACCCGCACCTTGCGCAAGACCATCGACGAAGAAACCGCGAGCCTCGAATCGGGCCTGACGGTGCTCGCCTCGGTCGGTTCCACGGCGCCGTTCGTGGGCCTGCTCGGCACGGTCTGGGGCATCTATCACGCGCTGGTTGCGATCGGCGTGTCCGGTGCCGGCACGCTGGACAAGGTGGCGGGTCCGGTCGGTGAAGCACTGATCATGACCGCCATCGGCCTTGCGGTCGCGATTCCGGCGGTGCTCGGCTACAACCTGATCGTCCGCGCCAATCGCCTGACCCTGGCGCAGCTCGATGCCTTTGCGCACGATCTGTTCGCCTTCCTCGGCACCGGCGCCAAGATCGATTCGGCCGGCGGCAACGTCACGCCGCTCAAGGTCAGCGGAGCGCGCTGAGATGGCCTTCGGAAGCTTTGGCGGCGGCGCCCGCAACAGCGCGCCGATGGCCGAGATCAACGTCATCCCGCTGGTCGACATCATGCTGGTGCTGCTGGTGATCTTCATCATCACCGCACCCCTGCTGACCCACGCGGTGAAGATCGATCTGCCGAAAGCCGACAGCACCACCAACGTGCAGCAGGCCGACAACATCCAGTTCGCGATCGATGCCGACAGCCAGCGCTGGTGGAACGGCGAGAAGGTGGACGAGGCGCAGACCATCGAACGCCTGCGCGCGGCCGGTGCCCAGACGCCGTCGCCGGAACTGCATCTGCGGGTCGACCGCAATGCCCGCTACGAGATCATCGCCACGGTGATGAGCGAAGCGGCGAAGGCTGGCGTCACCAAGGTCGGCTTCGTCACCGATCCCAGCGGTGCGCCACTGGCCAGCGTGACACCCGTTTCGACGTCGACGTCGACTGCGAAGCCAGCCTCCCCGTGAACGCCGCGCGCACCCGATCGACGCCGGCCATCGATCCGGCGCGCGCCAAGCAGAAGCGCCGCTCCTGGTGGCTGAAGCAGCTGCACACCTGGCACTGGATCAGCGCCGCGATCAGCCTGATCGGCATGCTGCTGTTCTCGGTCACCGGCATCACGCTCAACCACGCGGCAGACATTCCGACCAAGCCGGTCGTGGCGCGTACCCAGGCGGTGTTGCCGGAACCTTTGCTCGATGCGTTGCGCGTGGTCGCCAAGCAGGCGGTGGACGACGGCGCTACGCCAGCGATGCCAGAGGCCGCCGCCGATTGGTTGACGAAGACGCTCGATATCCACGTCACTGGCCACGCCGTCGAATGGTCGGCCGAAGAGGTCTACGTTTCGCTGCCGAGGCCGGGTGGCGATGCCTGGATCAACGTCGAT
>NZ_CAISIQ010000104.1 GCF_903885465.1 uncultured Nevskia sp. | reverse complement strand
CGCCACCTTCGAGCAGTACGTCAAGCTCAACAAGAAGGTGCCGGCGGAACTACTGCCGAGTCTGACCAGCATGGATTCGCCGGGACGCCTGGCCGATGCCATCGCCGCGAATCTGTCGCTGAAGCTCGAAGACAAACAGAAAGTGCTCGAGATCGGCGATCCGAAGCCGCGTCTGGAATACGTGCTGGCACAGCTGGAAGGTGAGATCGACATCCTGCAGATCGAGAAGAAGATTCGCGGTCGGGTCAAGCAGCAGATGGAGAAGAACCAGCGCGAGTACTACCTCAACGAGCAGATGAAGGCGATCCAGAAAGAGCTCGGCGAGCTCGAGGACGCCCCGAACGAACAGGAAGAGCTGGCGCGCAAGATCGCCAAGGCCGGCATGCCCAAGGCTGCCAAGACCAAGGCCACCGCCGAGCTGAACAAGCTGAAGATGATGCCGGCGATGTCGGCCGAAGCGACCGTCGTGCGCAACTATCTCGACGTGATGACGCAGGTGCCGTGGAAGAAGGCCACCAAGGCCAACATCGATCTGCCGAAGGCGCAGGACCAGCTCGATTCCGATCACTACGGTCTCGAGAAGGTCAAGGAACGCATCCTTGAATATCTTGCTGTCCAGAGCCGCGTGAAGAAGCTCAAGGGCCCGATTCTGTGCCTGGTGGGGCCGCCTGGCGTCGGCAAGACTTCGCTCGGCCGCTCGATCGCGCAAGCGACCAATCGCAAGTTCGCACGCATGAGCCTCGGTGGCGTGCGTGACGAAGCCGAGATTCGCGGCCATCGGCGTACCTACATCGGGTCGCTGCCCGGCAAGATCGTCCAGAACCTGACCAAGGTCGGGGTCAAGAATCCGCTGTTCCTGCTCGATGAAATCGACAAGATGAGCATGGATTTCCGCGGCGATCCGTCATCGGCGCTGCTGGAAGTGCTCGACCCCGAGCAGAACAACACCTTCCAGGATCATTACCTGGAAGTGGATCTCGATCTGTCCGATGTGATGTTCATCTGCACGGCGAACACGCTGAATATTCCCGGGCCGCTGCTCGACCGCATGGAAGTGATCCGTATTCCGGGTTACACCGAGGACGAGAAGCTCAACATCGCCAGGCGTTATTTGATTCCGAAGCAGATCAAGGAAAACGGTCTCAGCGAAACCGAACTCGACATCAGTGAATCCGCTGTGCGCGCGGTGATCCGCACGTACACGCGTGAAGCTGGCGTGCGCAACCTCGAGCGCGAAATGTCGAAGATCGCGCGCAAGGTAGTCAAACAGGTATTGCTGAAGCCGACCGACAAGACCGTGAAGGTCACCGACAAGAATCTCGACAAGTATCTGGGCGTGCCGCGCTTCCGTTATGGCCGCGCCGAAGAGGCGAATCAGGTCGGGCAGGTGACGGGTCTGGCCTGGACCGAGGTTGGTGGCGAACTGCTGACCATTGAATCGGCATTGACGCCGGGCAAGGGCAAGCTCACCCAGACCGGCAGCCTCGGCACCGTTATGCAGGAATCCATTCAGGCAGCGCTGACCGTGGTCCGCTCGCGCGCCAAGCAGCTCGGCATCGATCCGGATTTCTATCAGAAGCACGATCTTCACGTGCATGTGCCGGAAGGTGCGACGCCGAAGGATGGTCCGTCTGCCGGTGTCGGCATGTGCACGGCGCTGGTGTCGGCGCTGACTTCCATTCCAGTGCGCGCGGACGTCGCGATGACCGGTGAAATCACCCTGCGTGGCGAGGTGCTGCCGATCGGTGGCTTGAAGGAAAAACTGCTGGCGGCACAGCGCGGTGGTATCCGCACCGTGATCATCCCGCAGGAGAACGTCAAGGACCTCGCCGAGATCCCTGACAACATCAAGGGCAAGCTCGATATCGAACCGGTGCGCTGGGTCGAAGAAGTGCTGCGCATTGCGCTCGAACGGATGCCGGAAGCGAAGCCGGTTCCTGAAGGTGCAGCGGCGCCGACGCCGGCCAGTACCGAAGGTGTCAGACCGCACTGAGCGGCCCGAAATCGGGATTGCAGTGACGCAAATCACTGCAATCTCGAATCTGCCGACAGTTTAATTGACGCTCTGAAACCCGCTTGATATAAGGATTCTCCAACGCCTGACGACGATTTTCGTTGCTGAAAGTCGATATGAAACCATCAAGGCATTCAGGGCTGGGCGGGACAGAATCCAAGTCAATACCGGCTCATGCCGATCCAATAATCCGAGGGGAAAAACCTACATGAACAAATCCGAACTGATCGCGGCCGTCGCCGACCAATCCGGCCTGACCAAGGCTGATGCCGGCAATGCGATCGATGCGCTCGTCGAAGTCATCGGCCAGGCGCTCAAGGAGAACGACAAGGTGTCTCTCGTCGGCTTCGGAACGTTCGCGATTCGCGAGCGTGCAGCACGTACCGGACGCAACCCGAAGACCGGTGCAACCTTGAACATCACGGCCAGCAAAAATCCTTCATTCAAGGCTGGCAAAGCCCTTAAAGACGCTGTAAAGTAGCGGACTCGGTGGGGGGACAGCTTCACCGGATGTAACGGTCGATAGGGTGCTTAGCTCAGCTGGTAGAGCATCGCCTTTACACGGCGAGGGTCGGGGGTTCGATCCCCTCAGCACCCACCAACAGCGGAGTGGTAGTTCAGCTGGTTAGAATACCGGCCTGTCACGCCGGGGGTCGCGGGTTCG
>NZ_CAISIQ010000103.1 GCF_903885465.1 uncultured Nevskia sp. | reverse complement strand
CTTCTTCAGCTCGTCCGGCTGGTACGGCGACTTGAGCGGATCGAAGACGATCTTGCCGGCGGTGTCCTTGGTCGGATCAGCCGTGTATTTCCGGTAACCCAGCACGCCGCTGGAATGCTCGTCCGGGCAACGGTCCCACCAGTAGGTCGAGGCATCGCCTTCGCTGCAGTCCGGGTCGTTGATCAGGCCGTATTTCTCGAAGCGCTTGGCTCGCTCGCGGGTGTCGAGCCAGGGATACCAGATGTCCGCCATGCCGTTCGGCACGGTGCGGGCGAAGTGCAGGTAGATCTCGTCCTGGTTGCCGAAGGTGCCCTTGAACCAGACATCGCGACCGCGCCGGGCCTGCGCACGCAGCACTTTCGCCTTGGCCGGATCGCTGGCTTCGACGTCCTTGAACAGGGTGCCGACATAGCGGCAGGACTCGGCGTCATAACCCGTGGGCTGTGGCTCGCCGCAAGGTGGCGGTGCGGCCTGCGGGATCGGTGCGAATTTCCAGCTGATCGGCCCCTGCCAGTCGTGCGTGTAGTGCTGGCTACCATCGGGCCAGACCTTGCGGGCGGCCAGGGTCGCGTAGAAGTTCTCCTCGTACCAGGCGCGCTTCTCGTTGAGCTGCGGCGTGCCCTTGTAGGTGCCGAGCGGCAGTAGATCGCGCTTGGCGAGATCTTCCAGCGACACCGAGCGCAGCGTCATGCCGTAAGGCGCATCGGCCGCTGGCGGCGGCGTGACTGCCGAGGGCGCTTCAGGCTTCGCCGGCTTGGTGGCAGCACTGGCGAAGGACAGCATCAGGACCGCGGCCAGCACGGCCGCAGCAGACAATTTCCGATTCATGTGCAGCCCCTTTTGATGCCCTGGGGCGCGCTCTTGTGGCGCGCTGGTGCACGAGTGTACCAGCCGTGCTGCGCTTTTCCATACTGGGGCGTACTGATCTCGAAATACCCGGATTTCGCGAACGCTGTTCCTTGATGAAAGCTCAGCCGGCAGTGCTCAGCGCCCCGCCCAGCAGTTCACGCAGCGTCCTGATTCGCTCAGAACGCACAGCTTCGTCGTAATCGATCGCCGGCACCCGCCCCCAGACTGGCGCCGGCCAGGCAGCGTCGTTCTCGAAGCGGGCGATGTGGTGAACGTGCAGCTGCGGAACCATGTTGCCGAGGGCCGCGATGTTCAGCTTGGTCGGCGAGAACGCGGTCATCAAGATTCGCGACAGCAGCATCGACTCACGCAGCAATTGCTGCTGATCAGCCTCGCTCAGCTCGTGAATCTCGCGGACATCGGCGCGGCGCGGCACCAGGATCGTCCAGGGATAGTGGGCATCGTTCGACAGCAGCAGACGGCTCAGGACGAAGTCACCGACTGAAACGGTGTCGGCCGCCAAGCGTGGATGCAGGGACCAGGTGGCGTCGTTCATTAGTGGGCTAGAGATCAGGATGCAGGCGCTTGCGCTCGGCGGTGTAATCCCACCACGGCTTGGCAGCAGCGCCGTTGGCGAAGTCGACGGCGGCGATGAAAGTGTCCAGCACGCAGGGGTCTTGGCGCTGGCCGGTCAGCTTGCAGAGCTTGCGATACAGCCGCAGCGGGTCCGCACCACGCAGGTCCTGCGGCTGCTTGAGGCCGAGCTGCATGAAATCGCCGGCCATCGCCGGACCGATGTTCGGCAGATCGGTGAAGCGTCGGGCGTCGTCGATGTGGCGGGCTTTGCTCATGGCTCAGGGTGCTCCGGAGTCGATCCACTGGCCGATCAGCGCAACGCCGTCGGCATCGACGACATGGCTGGCGATGCTCGGCATGCGGTTGTCGTCGAGGCGGCGCATGCGCTCCCAGATCAGGCTGGATTCCTTGTTGCCGGAGGCGATACGGCGGGCGTTCGGCAGGCCGAGCGAACTGCCGCTGGGCGGGACGTTCAAGGTGCGGGTCGCCGACATCGCGGTGGTGGCACGCAGGTCCATGTCGACCGGCGTCGGGCCGGTGGGCTGATGGCACTGGGCGCAGTTAGTGTCGAGGTAGGCGCGGGCGCGGCGGCTCAAGGTGGTGGTGGTATCGGCCGGGTTGGCGAGCGTGCGGTACTGGCTGCTGCTGCCGATGTCGCGATCGAACAGGCCGACATGGTTGTAGGTGCGCAGCTGGTTGTCGGTGACGCCGCTCGGGAACTTCTGGCTGCGGTTCATCTGCTGGGTCTTGATGCCGAGCACGAAGCCGGCCGCGCTGTTGTGGCAGTTCAGGCAGGCGCTGCGGCTGGGGTACTCGTATACCTGCGTGGCGCCACCGGCGACGGTCAGCGTTTCGAACTCGGCGTTGGCAAGCAGATCGGCATCGCTGCCGGCGGCGTTCCACTTGTAGGTGTAGCCCGCCCAGCCGTCGGCCTGATGGACGAACACCCGGGTTTCCAGGCGTCGTGTGCGGCCGTTGGCGAGGCGGATCTCGAAGTGCTTGACGGTGACCGTGTCGGCCGGGAAGGTCCAGGCGCGATCCGCCGTGAAGCCGATCAGGCCGTTGTTCGGCAGCGCCAGCCAGCGCCGCTTGGTCGCGCCATCGGACCAGAACGTGGCCTTGACGCCGTACTCGATCAGGCCGGGATTCGGCGTCAGGTTCGTCAGATTGCTGAACAGCCCGGTCTGCGACAGCTTCTGCGGAAACGTCGGCCCCGGCGTCGTGCCGCTGCCGCGCACCAGCTTGTAGATGCGGCCGTCGTAGGAGGTGATGTAGACCTCGCCGCTGGCGTCTTCGCCGAACGAGCTGGGATTGCCGGGAATCTGCGCCAGCGCCGTCGGGTTGGCCGGTTCGCCGCTGGCCGGAATCGCCAGCAAAGCCGAGGAGCAGAAATCCGAGAACAGGTACTGGCCGATCAGCGCCGGAATCGCGCTGCCGCGATAAACGTAGCCGCCGCTGATGCTGCAGCCGGTGGCGTGGTCGTACTCGGCAACCGGGTCAATGAAGTTGTTGCCGACCGGCTTCGGAACATCGGCAGTCGGATAACCGTGCCGGCCTTCGCGAACGCTCCAGCCGTAGTTGCCGCCACGGCTGATGACGTCGACTTCCTCGTAATTGTTCTGGCCGACATCGGCGGCCCAGAGCCGGCCGGTGGCGCGGTCGAAACTCATCCGGAACGGATTGCGCAGGCCGTAAGCCCAGATCTCGCCGCGCCGCCCGGCCTGGCCGGCGTAGGGATTGTCAGCTGGGATGCTGCCGTCGCGGTTCAGGCGCAGCGTCTTGCCGAGCAACACGTTCAGGTTCTGACCATTGGCCATCGGATCGCCAGCGTCGCCGCCGTCGCCGGTGGCGATGTAGAGCTTGCCGTCCGGACCGAAGCCGAGCCAGCCGCCGTTGTGGTTGGCGAACGGCTGGGCAAATTCGAGCAGCACGGTTTCGCTCGCCGGATCGGCAACATCCCGATTGGCGCTGACGCGGAAGCGGGAAATGCGGGTACGCAACACGCCGCTGGCCGGGTTGTAATTGACGTAGAACCAGCCGTTGCTGCTGTAGTCCGGATCGAAGGCGAAACCGAGCAGGCCCAGTTCGCCGCCGCTCTGGCTGACCTTGCCGCGCAGGTCCAGAAAGGTTTTCACGACGGTGGCCGCCGGATCGTTCACGAACACCTGGATCAGGCCCGGCTGGGTCGCGACGAACAGCCGCCCGGTGTCGGCCGGGGGCGCCGTGACGAACAGCGGCAGCTGGAACAGCAGATTCGGGAAGGCGTTGGTGATCGCCACTTCGCCTTGCTGCACGCTCTGCGACGGGAAAGCCAGCGGCGCCAGCACCGGACGGCTGCTCAGGCCGTAGGGCGCGGTCGCAGGGTTGACGGTGATCGCCACCGTGCGATCAACGCGTCCGCCACCGCTGACCCGGCAGCGCAGATCGTAGCCAGAGATGCCGACCACGGTCGGCGTCACCACTTCGCTGCCGCTCAATGGCTTGCTGCCGGACCAGGCGTCGCTGGCGGTGCAGGACGTGGCGTTCTTGCTGACCCAGCTCAGGGTGGCCGACTGGCCGAGCGTGATCGTGGTCGGACTGGCGCTCAAGCTCAGTTCCGGTGCCGGCGGCACGACGATGACGCTGACGCTGCTGCTCACCGAGCCACCGCTG
>NZ_CAISIQ010000102.1 GCF_903885465.1 uncultured Nevskia sp. | reverse complement strand
GCCGGCGCCGGTGCCGCCGCCCGTTATGCCGATCAGGCCTATGCCGATGTCGGCGCCAGCGTCGCCGACCGCGCCAGCACGCTCGCCGGCGCGGACATCATCCTCGGCGTGCAGGGCCCCGATCCCGCCGGTCTGACGGGCGCCGCGTCCGGCGCGTGGATCGTCGCCGGCCTTAACCCCTTCGGGGACCGCGCGCGAATCGACGCTTATGCCACTGCCGGCTACGAAGCCCTGGCGATGGAATTCATGCCGCGCATCACCCGCGCGCAGTCGATGGACGCGCTGTCGTCCCAGGCCGCGCTCGCCGGCTACTACGGCGCGCTGATGGGCGCCACCAGCATCGCCCGCATGATGCCGATGACCACCTTCGCCACCGGCTCGATCAAGCCGGGCACGGTGCTGGTGATGGGCGTCGGCGTCGCCGGCCTGTCGGCGATCGCCACCTCGCGCCGCATCGGCGCCAAGGTCGAAGGCTATGACGTGCGTCCGGAAGTGAAGGAGCAGGTCGAATCGCTCGGTGCCAAGTTCATCGACACCGGTGTCGACGCCCGCGGCACCGGCGGCTACGCCCGCGAGCTGACCGACGAGGAGAAGGCGAAGATCGCCGCCGTCGTCACCAAGCACATCCAGGCCGCCGACATCATCATCACCACCGCCGCGATTCCGGGCCGCCCGAGCCCGAAGCTGATCTCGAAAGCGCAGGTCGATGGCATGAAGGCCGGCAGCGTGATCATCGATCTCGCGGCGGAAGGCGGCGGCAACACCGAGTACACGGTGCCCGGCGAAACCACCACGGTCGGCCAGGTCACCATCGTCGCGCCGCTGAACGTGCCGAGCCTGCTCGGCGAACACGCCAGCGAGCTGTACGCGAAGAACCAGTACAACCTGATCGAACTGTTCCTCAAGGAACAGGCGATCAACCTGGACTGGAACGACGAGATCATCGCCAAGAGCTGCCTGACGCATGCCGGCGAGATCAAGAACGAAGCGGCAAAGAAAGCTGTCGAGGGCTAAACCATGCTGACCGGATTCATCGCGCTGTACATCTTCATGCTCGCCGCCTTCACCGGCTACGAGATCATCGGCCGCGTACCGTCGATCCTGCACACGCCGCTGATGTCGGGCTCGAACTTCGTGCACGGCATCGTCGTCGTCGGCGCGCTGTTTGCGCTGCTCAACGCCACTTCGGTGACCGAGCAGGTGATCGGCTTCGTCGGCGTGCTGCTCGGTGCCGGCAATGCGGCCGGCGGCTACGTGGTGACCGAACGGATGCTGCAGATGTTCAAGTCCTCGGACAAGAAGAAGGCTTAAGACCGACATGACCGCTCAACTCATCATCGACGCCAGCTTCCTCGCTGCCGCCTTTTTGTTCATTTATGGTCTGAAGCGCATGTCCTCGCCGGTCACGGCGGCCTCGGGCATTCGCGTTGCCGGCCTCGGCATGCTGGTCGCCGTACTCGCCAGCTTCCTGTACGTGTTCAACGTCAACGAAGCGGCCAAGCCGCATCTGATGGTCAACGCAGCACTCGGTGCCGTCGCACTGGCGATCGGCCTCGGCTGGGCCTGGACCAGCGGCAAGAAGGTCGAAATGACCGCGATGCCGCAGATGGTCGCGCTCTACAACGGCATGGGCGGCGGCGCGGCGGCCGCGATCGGCGCGGTGGAACTGTTCCGCACTTCGGCCGAGCACACGCTGATTCCGCTGGTGGTCACCATCATCGGCTCGCTGATCGGCGCGATCTCGCTGTCCGGCTCGGTGATCGCCTGGGCCAAGCTCGATGGCCGCATCAACGGCGTCTGGCGCTTCACCGGCCTGCAGGTGATGAACGGCACGTTCTTCGTCGCCACCCTGGCGCTCGGCCTGTACATCGCCTTCGGTGCCCACGGCCATGCGCCGGTGTGGATGACCGCCTCGTTCTTCGTCCTGGCGCTGATCTTCGGCGTGCTGATGACGATGCCGATCGGCGGCGCCGACATGCCCGTGGTGATCTCGCTGTACAACGCGTTCACCGGCCTCGCGGTCGGCTTCGAAGGCTTCGTGCTGCAGAACCCCGCGCTGATGATCGCCGGCATGGTGGTCGGCTCGGCCGGCACCCTGCTGACCTTGCTGATGGCCAAGGCGATGAACCGTTCGGTGTCGAACGTGATCTTCTCCAACTTCGGCGCCACCGGTAACGAAGAGCAGGGCGAGATCAAGGGTTCGATGAAGCCGGTCGATGCGGGCGATGCCGGCATCAACATGCGCTACTCGTCGAAGATCATCATCGCCCCGGGCTACGAGATCGG
>NZ_CAISIQ010000101.1 GCF_903885465.1 uncultured Nevskia sp. | reverse complement strand
TGCCCGGATGCATGTCTGCGTGGAAGAAATTGTCGCGGAATACCTGCTTGAAGAAGATCTCCACGCCGCGCTCGGCGAGCACCTGGAAGTTCACGCCCATCTCGCGCAGCTGATCGAGGTGACGCAGGGAGACGCCGTGAATGCGCTCCATCACCAGCACATTGCTGCGGGTGAAATCCCAGAACACGATCGGGTGATAGATCAGCTCCGAGCCCAGCCAGTTGCGGCGCAGCAGCGAGCAGTTCGCGCCTTCGCGCATCAGGTCCAGCTCGTCGAAGATCACTTTCTCGTATTCGGCAACGACTTCGCGCGGCCTCAGACGCTTGCCCAGCGGATGCCAGCGTTCGGCGAACTCGGCGAGTGCGCGCAGCAGCGCTACATCCTTCTCGACCCGCTCCATCACGCCAGGGCGCAGCACTTTGACGACCACCTCGAAACCGGGATCGCCCTCGTCCTGCGGCTTCAGCCGCGCGGTGTGCACCTGGGCCACCGAGGCGGCGGCCAGCGGCGTTTCGTCGAACTCATGGAACAGCTCGGCGATCGGCTTGCCGAGCGAGCGCTCGATGATCGCTCGTGCTTCGGCGCCGGAGAACGGCTCGACCTGATCCTGCAGCTTGGCCAGCTCGGTCGCCACGTCGACCGGCACGATGTCCGGCCGCGTCGACAGCGCCTGGCCGAACTTGATGAACACCGGCCCGAGTTCCTGCAGCGCCAGCCGCAGGCGTTCACCACGCGGACGCGAGTCCGACGAAGGCTTGCCGCCCCAGAACTCGGACAGACCGTAACGGCGCGTGACTTTCCAGATTGCCCACAGACGCGGCGTTGCCTTGATCACGAGGTCTTGCTCCGCTGCAATTCTGCTTGCGCGAGACGCGCCTCGAAGCGATCCACGCCTTCCCGCAACTGGTCGACGCTATCCATCCATTCCTCGACATCGGCCACGCGGGCCAGGTCTTCGCTTTCTTCGGTGAGATATTCGGCGGCGTCGACGCTCAGGCGATCTGCCGCATTGCGACCCCAGCCGAACAGGCCCTTCAGGCCGCCGACCAGCCGATGCGCCGCGCCGTCGCCGATCACTTTTGCAACCAACTCCTCGGGATCGAAACCAACCTTGGTCAGCAATGCGTTGAAGCGATTCAGCAACTCGGTATCGCCGACCACTTCTAGGCCAGTGGGCAGGCCTTCGCGGCCGCTGACCGTGCTCAGCGCCAGCTTCATCAAGCGCAAGCTCGGTGCCGATACGAGCACATCCGGCTCGTCCTCGGCGATGTTGCTGACCCGCACACCAGTCGCGATCGGTTCGATCACGAAGATCCAGCCAAGGTCTGCAGCTTCGAGGGCGATGGACTTGCCTTCGAGCGCGGCGCAGTCATCGAGCACGCTGCGCTCCAAGCGCAGGTAGCGGTTCAGCGCAACTTCGACGGTCGCGCAAACAAGGGCAGGAGCCGGCATTTCAGTCGAGGCGATAACCGCGGTGGACTGCGACGATTCCGCCAGTCAGGTTGTAGACCTGCACGCGGGCGAGGCCGGCGGTTTCCATCATCCCTTTCAGCGTGTCCTGATCCGGATGCATGCGGATCGACTCGGCGAGGTACCTGTAACTATCCGCATCGTTGGCCACCAGCTTGCCCATCAGCGGCAGCAGCTTGAACGAGTACTGGTCGTAGACCTTGGTCAGCAGCGCGGTCTGCGGCTTGGAGAATTCGAGGACCAGCAGGCGACCGCCCGGCTTCAGCACCCGGCGCATCGAGGCCAGGGCCTTGTCCTTGTCGGTGACGTTGCGCAGGCCGAAGGCGATGGTGATGCAGTCGAATGTGCCTTCCTCGAACGGCAGGCATTCGGCATTGGCCTGCACCAGCGGCACGTCGACGACGCCCTTGTCGGCGAGTGCCGCGCGACCCTGACCCAGCATCGCCGCATTGATATCAGCCAAGGTGACCAGGCCACGGGTGCCGGCCAGCTTGCGGAATTCGCGGGCCAGATCGCCGGTGCCGCCGGCTAGATCGAGCACCTTCTCGCCGCTGCGCACACCGGCGAGATCGATGACGAAGCGTTTCCACAGGCGATGGATGCCGAACGACATCAGGTCGTTCATCACGTCGTACTTGGCCGCGACCGAGGAGAACACCTCGCGGACTCGTTTCTGCTTGTCGCCGACCGCCACCTGCTCGAAACCGAAGTGAGTGGTGCCGCGCGGGTTACGTTCGTCTTGCTGGGCCATGGGCGGCGGGGGAAGTCGGGTCGCGGCCATTATCGCAGTTCATCGGCTGCCCGCGCCCGGCTTCGCCCGCCGTCATCGCGCCAGGTAGAAGCTCAGGCGTTAACGGCGCTCATGTGTTCCTGCGGATAGCGCGTGCCGACCACGGTGCTGGCTTCGATCAGGTCGCGGATGGCCCGCAGTTCGGCGCTGCTCAAGGAGATCGACGCCGCCTTGGCGTTCTCGTCCAGTCGCTCGATGCGGCGGGTGCCGGGAATCGGCACGATGTCCGGCGCCTGGTGCAGCAGCCAGGCCAGGGCCAGCTGACCCGGCGTGCAGCCGTGCTGGTTCGCCCGTTCGGTGACGGCATCGACCAGCGCCAGATTCTGATCAAGGCTGTCGCTCTGGAAGCGCGGATTGTGGTGCCGCCAATCGCCGGCGGTGAGATCGCCCGGCTTGCGGATCGCGCCGGTCAGGAAGCCGCGGCCGAGTGGGCTGTACGGCACGAAGCCGATGCCCAGCTCGCGGCAGGTGGGCAACACCTCGTCTTCCATGTCGCGCGTCCACAGCGAATATTCGCTTTGCACGGCGGCGATCGGCGCCACGTAGGCCGCCCGGCGAATGGTAATTGCCGAAGCCTCCGACAAGCCGAGATAACGCACCTTGCCGGCATCGACCAGGCGCTGCATCGCGCCGACCGTTTCTTCGATCGGCACCGTGCGATCGACCCGGTGCTGGTAATAGAGATCGATGTGATCGACGCCGAGGCGCTTCAGGCTGGCATCGCAGGCGGCGCGCACATAGGCAGGGCTGCCATCGACTCGGACGAAGCTGCCGTCGGCCGCGCGGACATTGCCGAACTTGCTCGCCAGCACGACTTCATCGCGGCGCGTCTTCAGCAACTGGGCGATCAGTTCCTCGTTGCGGCCCACGCCGTACATGTCGGCGGTATCGAGAAAGTTGATGCCGATGTCGACAGCGTGATTGAGCACCGCGAGGTTCTGGGTGCCGTCCGCGGGGCCATAGAAATCGGACATGCCCATGCAGCCGAGGCCGAGCGCGGACACTTCGAGGCCGCCGAGTTGACGACGGGGATAACGAGTAGAGGTGTTGTTCATTGGATTGCTCCAGACGTGTGTGGAAGCTGCCGGCACAGTCTGGGAGCGCGATGCAGCACTGCGTTAGCCCGATGCTGGCGCATCCTTGCCTGATCCTGCACGGGGCTGTTTGGCGCCGGAGAATCGCCAAAACCGCAGCGCATAATCCGCTCACATTCAACAGCGGGACCTGACGATGTCTGACCAGACCACGGCGAGAATCCATCCGGCGAGCTTCGGGCTCGAAGCCCAGCAGGCCGAGCTGGCCGATCGGATGATGCGGCGCACACCGCTCGAAGGCGCCAACGATCCGGGCATTCCCGGCTTTTCGATGATGCGCATCAGCGAGCCTTCGCGGCCGCTGTCGACGGTCTACGAGCCGTCGATCTGCGTCGTCGTGCAGGGCAGCAAGCAGGCGATGCTCGGCAGCGAACGCTATGTCTACGATCCGCTCAACTACCTGGTGGTGTCGATGAGCCTGCCGGTGGTCGGCAATGTCATCGAGGCCACTGTCGCCAAGCCCTATCTGTGTCTGCGCATCGACATCGACGCCAACCAGGTCAACGAATTGCTGCGCCAGACGCCGGTGCCGGCAGCAACCGCCGCACCGCGCAACGGCGGCCGCGCGCTGTTCCTGGCTTCGACCTCCGCACAGTTTCTCGATGCCGTGCTGCGCCTGGTGCGCCTGCTCGATACGCCCGAGGAAGCCGCGGTGCTGGCGCCGCTGGCGCTACGTGAAATCCACTACCGCGTGTTGACCGGCGAACTCGGCCAGCAGCTCTGTGAACTGTGCGCGGCCGATGGTCAGGCACAGCGCATCGCCAGCACCATCGCGCTGCTGAAATCGCGCTACGCCGAGCCGCTGCGGATCGAGGAACTGGCCGATGCCGCGCACTTGAGCGTGTCGGCGCTGCATCATCGCTTCAAGGCGGTGACGGCGATGTCGCCGCTGCAATACCAGAAGCAGTTGCGGCTGCAGGAAGCGCGACGATTGATGCTGTCGGACGGCTGCGAAGCCGCGGTTGCCGCGCATCGCGTCGGCTATGAAAGCCCTTCGCAGTTCAGCCGCGAATATCGTCGGCTGTTCGGGGCTCCGCCGCGTGCCGAGACACAGGCTCAGCCGATCTTCAGACAAGCTGGGAGCTAGGGCGTTTTCCTTCGAATATCTACAAACAATCGTCATTCCCGCGAAGGCGGGAATCCAGTTTTAGCCGTAGCGCGCCGCATCAGAACTGGATGCTCGCCTTCGCGGGCATGACGAGATTTTATGAGGGCGTCTAGCGCAAGAGCGCCCTAATCGTCCGCCTGATCTTCGCCGAAGATTTCGCGCGTGAAGCCGAACTGACGCAGATCGCGGATGCGCTGCGGATAGAGAATGCCGTCGAGGTGATCGCACTCGTGCTGCACAACGCGAGCGTGAAAGCCGGAGACTTCACGTTCGATCGGTACGCCGTTCTCATCGCAGCCGCTGTAGCGCAGGCGGGTGTAGCGCGGCACCAGGCCACGCATGCCGGGCACGCTGAGGCAGCCTTCCCAACCGTCTTCCTGCTCATCCGATAACGCTGTCAGCACCGGATTGCACAGGATCGTGAACGGCACGTCCTCGGCATCCGGATAACGCTCGTTGTGCTCGACGCCGAAGATCACCACGCGCAGGCCGATGCCGATCTGCGGCGCGGCAAGACCAGCGCCGTTCAGCGAGGCCATGGTGTCCTGCATGTCGATCAGCAGCGCCCGCAGTTCCGGCGTGCCAAATGCGGTGATCGGTGCCGAAACTTCCAGCAGCCGCGGATCGCCCATCCTCAAGACGTCTCGAATCATGGTCAGCCCACCGGTTTGAACTTGCCGACGCCGAGTGCGGACAGTTTGACGACATCGCGATCGCGCGACATGCCGTGCTCGGCCAGGCGTTGCTCGTAGCGCGCCCACCAGGCGGTGTGGTTATCGGCCAGCTCGCGCAAGGTTGGCCAGGAATACAGGCCGCTGTCATGGCCATCGTCGAACTTCAGCCGCACTGCATAGCGGCCGACCGGCTCGACCGCGCTGATGTTCACCTCGCGCTTGCCCGCCACCAGCATGGTTTCGCCACCGCCGTGGCCGCGTACTTCTGCACTCGGCGAAAAGACCCGCAGATACTCCAGCGGCAGCGAATCGATCCGGCCATCGGGCCAGACCACTTCGAGCAGGCGCGACTTGCGATGCAGCTTGATGTCCCTGGGAACGGCGTTCGGAACTGCGACCATCGGTACGGCCTCTTCGGCGGGTGAGCGAAAGCGGTCGCC
>NZ_CAISIQ010000100.1 GCF_903885465.1 uncultured Nevskia sp. | reverse complement strand
TGCTCGGCCCATGGTCTTCGGAGTTTGCGACCCACGACGCCAACTGGGAGCCGCCGCGCCAGAAGGACAACCCGAAGTTCTTCGACATCGCCTACGAGATGGCGCCGGAAGTCATCGTCACCAGTTGCGAGCCAACCGGCTATCCGCGTTCGCCAGTGTCCAAGCGCGTGGCCTATGTCGATGCACGCAACAGCATCGCCGCCAGCAATATTCGCTACGACCGTCAGGGCAAGCTCTGGTCGAATTTCGAAATGGCGCATGGCCAGCTCAAGGGTGGTGGTTCGGATGGCAAGCGCGTCATCCTCGGCCGCGATGGCAAGACTCCGCAGTTCACCTGGACCTACGTGCATATCTACGATTTCCAGAATCGCCGCATGTCGCTGTGCAATCACAGCAAGGGCGCCGCCGGTGTCGAAGCACGCTTCCAGGCCGATCCGGAATGGCTTTACAACACCTACTGCACCGCACAGGCGCTGCAGTCTCTGGGCCGTGCGTGATCGCGCGGAACTGAAGTAGTCCTCTTTGTGGCGGCCGGTCGTCCGCGGCCGCCACGTCTCCATTCGATTTCTCTGTCGGCTCCTGCCATGAAAGCATACGCACGCCCGTTGTCAGCGGTATTCCTGGTATTGATGGCCGTGGCGGGTAGTTTCGCGATGGCTGCCGATGGTGGCGCAAGCCGCGCACTTAACCAACTGACACCTCACGATCGTCTCTATTCGGTCGCCTTCAGTGGCGACTTCGGCGAGGCAGTGGGCGACGGTGGCCTCGTGCTGGTAACCACTGACGGCGGCAAGACCTGGGTGCGCGAGAACAAGCCGCCTACGGATCTTTCCCTGCTCAGCGTCGTCATCTCGGGTACACGTTCGATCGCTGTCGGCCTGCAGGGCCTGATTCTGATCCGCGACGAGCAGAAGCCTTGGCGCAAGATCGAGCCGGTCACCGACCGCCGCCTGCTGCGAGTCAGCCTCAACAAGGATGGTCTTGCGATAGCAACCGGCGCCTTCGGCACCTTGCTCAAATCCACAGACGGCGGGGAGACCTGGGCCGATCTGAAGCCGGACTGGGCCACGCTCTACGAGACGGGTGTCACCGGAGCGTTCGAAGCGATCCGTGACGAGCCCACCATCTACGTCGCGAAAGTATTCGATGACGGGTCGATGATCATTGGCGGCGAGTTCGGCCAGCTCAATCGCTCATCCGATGGCGGCACGAGCTGGGAGCCGGTGTTTCAGGTGCCGGCTGCGTTGAAGGGTTCGATTCCGTCGACGATCTTCGGCATGCATTTCAGCGACGACGGCGTCGGTTATGCGACCGGTCAGGCGGGCTTGGTGGTGACGAGCTCCGATAGCGGCAAGACCTGGACGCAGCTCGACACCCATTCGGAGGCCAGTCTGTTCGACATCGCGCCGACTCAGGACGGTCATGTGGTTGCCATTGGCATGCGCAGCGGTCTGGTCAGTGCTGACGCCGGCAAGACCTGGCAGCCGCTCAAGGCGCTGGACGTGAGTCTCAATTGGTATTGCGGTCTCAGCCGCGGCACCAGCACGCCGAGCGGCTCGGTGATTGCCGTTGGTCATAGCGGCCGGGTGCTCCAACTCGCAACAAGCGGCAATTGATTCCGACGAAAGAAGCAGATGCAGGGATAAAGAATCAGTAATCGCCATTGGCCTTAGCGGCCGGGCTTTTGAACTGGCAGCAAGCGGCAATTGATTGCAACAAACAAACTACAAGTACTGGGGGAGCAGAAAATGGATTCAGCTCAGCGCGCACGCCGACTCATTTGTGCCGGCATTGCAATGATGGCCGCATCGACAACGGTACGGGCCGATGATGGCGACTCAAGCGGATATCTATCCAATCTTTGGGGGCGCACGACGTTCAACGGCCTCTTGCGCAATGACACCGGGTTCAGGACGACGGGCTTCCAGAACTACAACAACCAGGGCAACGCGCCTTTCCAGCACGTTGATGTGCCGCGTCAGGCTTATGTGCCGCCGGCGTTGAGCAGTCAATTGCTGGGCATCCAGCTGCTGCCACAGGCGACCAACTGGAATGTTCCCATTCCGAACTCCGCCGGCCTGATCCATACCAACGACACGGTACGTCGCGACAATTTTGTCCCGGGTAGTGACCCTTACCTCAACTACCAGGAATACCGCGCTTCGGGCGAAATGAATGTGTCGTTCACGGACAGTTTCCGGCTGAACATTCAGGCGCGCGCAATCTTCGATCCGGGCATCTACAACAGCTTCGATGCGAAGGATGTTGCCAATATCCAGGGCGGCATCGATGGCGGCGGCGGCAACCGCTATGCCGATACCGGCAAGGCGCAGTACTTCCAGTCCCTGGGACGCAACGGCGGCAAGCTGAATCCGACGGAATTCGCGGGTCGTCAGTACCTGATCGACTTTCCGACCGCGCTCCTCGAATACAAGAGCGGCGCCTACAACATTCGCTTCGGCATGCAGCAGATCGCTTGGGGCCAGGCGATCTTCTTCCAGTCCTTCGATGTGCCGGATGGTCTCGACTTCCGTCGTCACCTGGTGCTTGATCGGGCGATCGAGGAATTCTCGGACAAGCGCGTCCCGGCCTTGGCGCTACGCGGCACGATCCAGGCGACGGACGCGATCATCGTCGACGGCTATGTGCAGAAGTTCCAGCCTTCGGTCCTGCCGAACCCGAACACGCCGTACAACGTCATTCCGTCGCAGTTCTACAAGCCGCTGGATAACTATTTCACCGGCGACAACGACACCCGGCTCAGCTACGGCATCCGCATGAAGGCCGACTACGGCAACTGGGGTTACTCGGCACTCGCCGGCAGCCGCATCAATCCGCTCGGCGTTTTCAGCTGGGCAGAGAGCGGTATCAACAAGGGCCTGACGGGAACCAATCCGGATGGAAGCCGTTACGGCAACTTGCTCGGTGCCGCCGTCGAAACGGCTTACGCCGCCAAGCTCGGCCCGGACAGCCCGCTCTGTGCCGGCAATCTCTACAACCCGACGACCTGCCGCTTGTACGGCAGCTTGGGTGAGGCGCTGTCGCACACCCCGTTCACCGTCGGACCGGCTGGCGTCTATAGCAACAAGGAGTATTTCGGCGGTGCAGGCAGTGTGCGCCTCGATGCCACGAAGACTGTGAACACGGCCGTCGACGAGTTCGCTGCGCTGCGTGACGTCTATGCATCGCATGTCGATGACAACCGGGAAGCGAGCAATCTGCTGAATACTTTCTTCCTCGCTTCCGACGGCAGCCTCCGTGGCAACGTGCAGCGCGACTACTACCGCGAAGAAGTGTTCGGGCTGGGTGGCAGCTATGTGATCGAGACCGAGAACGCTGCCTCGTTCTGGAACCAGTTCATCGTCAACGTCGAAGCCCAGTACACGCCGAATCGGCGCTTGACGGACACGGGCCTCAGCCACGCTGGTGACAAGACCGACGAGTACATCATCACGGTCGTCGGCGAGCGCTGGTATCGCTTCACACCCGCCTTCCCGGCCGCCTATCTTGCCTTCGAGTACCAGCACCGCAGCGCCACCGATATTGTCGGTCTGAACCTGAAGGGCTATGGCGCCAACAGCGGCACCTTTGGCGTGAGTGATCCGGTCGCCTTCCAGGGCAACGATTACTCGGGTCTCAGAAGTCCGAAGGGACTCAAGGATGTCGGAGCCAATTACCTGGTGTTCGCTGGCTTCCTGCCCGCCCCGAACCGCAAGTTCGTGCTGGAGTGGGCCTTCCTGTACGACGTGCAGGGCGGCCTGCTGGCGCAGCCACTCCTGAAGTGGAATCCGGGAAACAACATCAGCGTCGATGTCTTCTACAACTACGTGAACGGCCATCTGTACGGCAACCCGACCAACAACGTGGTCCGCGCGATCAGCTTTGCCGACGAAGCCAATATCCGCATCGGCTATCAGTTCTAGTTGTTCAGTTCTCTACAGACACGGGTCAAGCGCAAGACGTCCGCACGCTGAGAGCTTGGCTCTCGGAACTTTTGCCGGCGGTGCTCATCACGCCGCCGGCTACCTTTTTCCGTCAGGACGTCAATCGGCGAGCCCATCGACCATGCGCATCACGCGATACGACGGCGGCTACAGCCGCCGAAAATTCCTTGCTGATGCGAGCAGAGGTACGCTCGCAACCGGCGTACTGATGCCGCTGTCCCAGGCCATCGCGCAGCATGGCGATATCAGCAAGGCCTACCCCGACGAACTGCTGTCGATCGAGGGCTACACCAAGGGTCGGATCAAGACCGGCGACGAGATCACCGCCGCCAACGTGGAACTGGTGAAGGATCTGATCGAGCCGATCCGCTACGAGCAGATTCTCAAACAGGGCCGCAAGCTCAGGGTCGTCAAGACGACAACGGATGTCATGCGTACCTCGCCCTGGGAGTACCTCGAGGCGACGCTGCGCAATGCTGGCAAGGCGAAGTTCGATGCCCGCGGCAACGTCGTCAACACCGCGGACGGCAAGCCCTGGATCGGCGGTAATCCCTTTCCCGATCCCAAGACTGCCGAGGAACTGTTCGCCGCGCAGACCCTCAGCTGGGGCCGTCATGATGCGTCGTTCTATGCAATCAAGATCAAGAACGTCGGCTCCGATGGCCGCGTCGGCTTCGAATACGAATGCGGCTGGTCCGAGTTGTCTGCGGTGTCGCGGGTCAGCATGGACCCCAAGCCGTACTGGCCCGAGCATCTCGACAAGCTGCGTTATCAGTCGGTTTTCTTCACCAAGCCTGGCGTCTATCGCGGTACGTCTTTCCTCAATATCTGGGATTACGACCAGAGCACGTTTCCGGTGCTCTACGGCTATGTCCCCGAGTTCCGGCGCATCCGCCAGTTTCCGACCAATCAGCGCTTCGAGCCGCTGGTGCCAGGGCTGACGCTGTTTCTCTCCGATGTCTGGGGCGCAGGCGACCCGATGTACACCTGGGGCAACTACAAGATCGTCCATCGCGGGCCGTTTCTCGGTGGCGTATCTGGCGGCTGGAGCGCCGATCACCCGAACTGGGAGCACAAGACCCACGGCGGGCCGAAAGGACTGTCGTTCTGGGACACCGATGTGGAACTGGTGCCGGAAATCATTGTTGTCGAAGCCGAACCGACCAAGTTCCCGCGTGCCCCGGTGTCTAAGAAACGGGTCTGGTTCGATGCGCGCAATCAGACCTTCGCCGGCATGACCACCTATGACCGCAATGGTCTGCCGTACCGCTCGTTCGATGGCTGCTACGGGCTCTACGAATCCGGCGACAAGAAAGTGATGGATGGCAAGCATCCGTACTGGAGCTGGGGCCACCTGACCTGTTCGGATATCCAGACGGGCTCCATCACCCGCCTGGAACAGGTGAAGGCAATCGAGGGCGTCCACCTGAGCGGCGCGAACGATCCAAGAATGTACGACCGCTACCTCACCCAAGCTGCCCTGATCGGGCTTGGCTCAAGCTGAGGGAATCGATATGCCGCGCCTCCATCCACGTGTCTTGCCGCTGTTCGGTAAACATCGAGGCCGCGTCATGAACCGAGCCCTCTGTTGCCTGCTGATTGCAAGCAGTTGCCAGGCGGGGGCCGGTGAGTCTTTTGCGCCGGACGCCATATCGGTCGTCGCGGATGCCGGTACCCAGGAACTTCGTTACCAGATCTTCCAGACCTTGGCCGACGCTCGCTTTGTGCTCGACGCGAGAGACGTTCCGGCCGCCGACCGCGTCAACGTCTATGTCGGTCAAAACGGCTTGGCGCACCGCGTAGTGCAGCAGCTGCAGTTCACCGTTGACGAGCAAGCCGCCGAGCTGCTCGACGTTTCTCCCGAGACGGCAGCGGCGATGTTCGAGCATGGTGACCGGCGGCGGATCCTGCGCCAGACGCTGACACCGGGGCTGCATGTCATCCGCGCGGAGTTTGCGATCACCGATCCGGGGATATCCGGGGCCACACCGGTTGTTCTTGCCGTCACGCACCGGTTCGAGAAGATGCCAGGCCAGCTTGATCTCGAATTCCGGCTCGATGCAGGGCTGATCTCGGCGCCTGCGATCAAAGTGAGGGAACTGGTGCGCGACGACAGCGCGCCGCAGACCCTGTTGGACGTTGCCGTCAACAGGCTCGCGCTTCCAGCCGCCGAGTTGTCGCGCTATCGCTCCGGAAGTGATGCCGATCCGGCGATCAGCCACAGCAGCGCGCTCATCCATGGCGGCGATGCGGAATCGGCCCTGGTCGAGCTTCTGGAAACGGCGCTGCAATCCGGACCGGAGACGTCGCTAGCCCCTGATTATCGGCTGGCTACGGCTCGCGCACTGCGCAGCCTCGGGATGCTGGACAAGGCCGAGTTGATCTGCGATCAACTGGACCAGCGTCGGCAGGCGAAGGCAGATGTCGCCAGCGAGCGGCTGCATCTTGCCGAAGCCCGCAACTCGACCGGCGACCTCTTGCAGGCCGAGCGGCTGCTGAATCTGGCAGACAAAGCCTTGCCGGATTTGCTGCGGCCGGATTGGCGTCACCTCTACGGCAGAGTCCTGATCGCGCAGCAGCGTCCCGCAGAAGCGGCCGCAATGCTCGGCAAGGAAGACCAGACCGTCGAGGCGTTCCGATTCATGGTGGGCTCGACCGAGGCCGTGCGCGCGGCTGCCTACAACCGCTACAACCTGGCGGTGGCGATGATCCGCAGTGGCGACGTGCGGCGCGGCCTGAGTTGGCTCGATCTGCTCGGCCGGTCGCAATCGAAGGATCCGGAGATGTTGGCCTTGAAGGACAAGGCGAATGTCGCACTCGGCTGGCACTTCCTGAAAGCGAAGCAGGGACGCACCGCGCTGGGGGTACTGGGGCGCGTCCGCAGTGAAGGCTTGCTGTCAGGCCCCGCTTTGCTCGGCATGGGTTGGGCAGAGCTGGTACCGAACGGCGAGCGGCTGCCGCGCGATCTGCTCGATTCCGAGCGGTCCAGGACAGCGCGGCAGACCGATCTTCAAGCGGGCCCGAGAAGCTCGCTGATCCGCTTGCGAGTGCTCGAGCCCGAACTGAATGGCGTCGTCGGCCCGTCCAGCTTCGAGCGGGACGATCCTCCGAAAGATCGCAACGACGGTCTGCGCAAGGCGCTCAAGATCTGGAGCGTGCTGCTCGAGCGCGACGAACGAGATACGTCGGTGCAGGAAGCGATGCTAGCGATCGCCTACGCTCACGATCAGTTGCGCAACGTGGCCGAAGCCCGCAGCGCCTACGCCAGCGCGATCTCGGCGCTCGGACGCGTCGACAGCGGTATCGCCGGCGAGTCGGCATTCATCACCGAAGGACAACTTTCGGCTGCCATCGCCACGTCCATAGACGATCGCGCACTGTTCGAGCTGACGGACCGTCTGCACCTGGCGCCAGACGATGCGACGGCGCCCCTGTATGCGTCCCTCACGGAGCTTCGTGATCTGGGCCGCCTGCAAACGGAGCTGAGCGAGACCGCAGCGCGTCTTGCGGCCGGTAGTTCCGCGGCTTCCGGCGATCAAAGAGATGTATCCGAACTCGAACTTTCGGAGCGCCTGAAGCGGCAGATCGCGCAACTGTCCATTCGCCAGACCGAAACCGCCCGAGATATCGATTCGTTGGCGATGCACAGTCTTGAAGCACGCAGAACCGTCGTTCACAACTATCTGAGATCGGCACGGCTGCTGAGCGCAAGAATCGAAGACTCTCCTACGCTCGTAAGCCGCGAAATCAAGATCTGCGAGGGCAGTTGTCGTGAGAACTGAGCGCCTGCTTCGTGGCGTTACACCGTTGACCGAACTAGGCGCGGAAGCTGTCGAGCAGCTTGGTCGGCGTGCCGGCAGGCTTGCCCTTGGCGAACTGTCCGCGGGATTCCTGTCCTTGAGTTCCTCGCCTGACGGATGTGCCCGTCTGGTGTTTTGACCGCCAGTATCCGTCCTGGCGGCGTTGGCCATAGGTCGGCCACGGCAGGCGCCGCGTCCGTGTGCGGTGCCCGCCGAATTTTTTAAGGATGGATGCGAGCGTGGCTGAGTCCGATCATCGATCCGATCTCAACGAGCAAGCGACTCAGAGCGAGCCACCTAAGCCACGCTGATTGAGCCGATAGACCAGCCTTGCCCGAGTGATACCAAGCAAGCGCGCGGCAGCAGACAGATTGCCCTTGGCTTTCTCGATGGCGTGCTGCAGCAAGGTGTTCTCCAATTCCGCTTCGATCTCGTCGAGCGAGCCGCCGTCGGCCAGGCCCTGGCCGGACATCAGGCGTTCGATGCGATCGGTGATCGCTTTGAGTGGATTGCCAAGACTGCCGGCAACGTTCTCGTCAACTTCATCGAGCCGGCCGCTGGTGGCGACGCGGCCATCGCGGCTCAAACCCCAGGTGGGGCTGTCCCAACGCTCGCCGGCCGTGAACAAGTGGCTGACGTCGATCGCACCGCCGGGGCGAGCGAGGATCACGCCGCGCTCGATCATGTTCTCCAGCTCGCGGATATTGCCCGGCAGCTCGTAGCTGAGCAGCGCGTCGATGGCACGCGCAGTGAATCCGGTCACGTCGCGGCGATGGCGACGCGTGAATTTCTGAAGGAAATGGTTCATCAGCACCGGGATGTCCTCGCGGCGTTCCCGGAGCGGCGGCACCTTGATCGGGAACACGTTGAGACGGAAGTAGAGATCCTCGCGGAAGCGTCCGGCGCGAACCTCGGCCCTCAGATCGAGATTCGTCGCTGCCACGACGCGAACATCGACCTTGCGTGTATGGCTGTCGCCGACTCGCTCGATCTCGCCTTCCTGCAGTGCGCGCAGCAGCTTGCCTTGCGAGGTGAGGCTCAGCGTGCCGATCTCGTCGAGAAACAGCGTGCCGCCATGAGCGCGCTCGAAGCGGCCTTCGCGGGCCGAGGTGGCACCGGTGTAGGCGCCGCGCTCGACACCGAACAGCTCGGATTCGATCAGCGTCTCTGGAATCGCCGCGCAGTTCACCGCGATGAACACCTTGTCGGCTCTGGCACTGATGCGGTGCAGCGTGCGGGCGAACACTTCCTTGCCGACGCCGCTTTCGCCCAGGAACAGCACCGTCGCATTGGTGTCGGCGACACAGCGCAGCATGTGGCAGACCGCGTTGAAGCCAGTCGATACGCCGACGATGTCACCGTCGGCGAACATCGCCGCGGTCTCGGCGTTGGGCGCTTCGCCGACCGGCGGGCGGCTGGTCGCGGACAGCCCGCGCGTGAACTGTTCGGCCTGCAGGAAGCTGGCGTCGATCTCGGCATCTTCCCAGGCTTCCACCGGCTTGCCGATGATGCGGCAGTGGGCGTGGCCCATCGCCCGGCACTCGACTTCGCGGAACAGGATCGGCCGGCCGACGAACACGCTGGTGTAGCCACTCGCGTAACCGATCTGGCTCCAGCACGCAGGCTCGGCGCTGATGCCATAGGTGCGGACATGTTCCTCGGCTTCCGAGGAACCGCGCCAGATGAACTCGCCGCGGTAATGGCCGCGCTCGATGTCGATCTCCATCGATACCGGCTCGACCAGCACGATGCCTTCCAGCGCGTGCAGCTGCGGGCCCACCACGAACATGTCGTGCAGCGGCGCATTGGGCCGCAGCTTGCGGGCCAGGTGAGCGTCATGGGAGCCGGAGTTGTAGCCCATCCGGGTCAACAGACCACGCGCCCGTTCGATACCCAGGCCTTCGATCAGCTCGCGGCGCAGCACGCCCATCGCCGAGGTATGGATCAGCTGCATGCGCTGGTCATCGAGCCAGATGCGGCCATCACCGGGCACGAAGTGCAGCCGCGCCATCAGGTCCGCCATGTCCGGCAGGCGCTGGGCATCGACGCCGGCGCTGCTCGGCGTCCAGGCCTGCTCGCGCCGTGGCCGGCTGTTGGTGTCGACAGTCATCGGACAAGCTCCTCCTGACATGCCCGCGCTCGTGCGCGAGTCATTTTGATGATGGTGCGGTCGCGATGAACGACGGACCGCGCGGCAGTGTGGGCGGATTCCTCTGCATCCGCGAGCGCTTTGCGTAGCGCCCTGTTCGCGGCTTTGATGAATTTGCAGATTTTCATCAAAGCGCCACGAGTCCTGCCATCCCGGATTCGATGATTTTATGAAATCACCACGCGGGAAGGACCGAAATAAAGTGGAGTCCAACGGCATCCAGAAATCGATAATTTCAGCTAGCTGAAGCACTTGCCGAGTTGTTGCGGTGCGATCCCCGCGGCATGGCACAACCGGTGCAATGAGGCTGATAACAAACATCTGTCTCGACGAGCGCAAAGGCAAAAGCCGGCGCCGATCAAGCCGGACTCAAGTGCGGAGGAAAGCCGTGTCACCTCAGTCATTTCGCGGGTCATCGCCCGAGCCTGTGTGCGCGTCTGGTTCAGCGTTCGACGTTCATCGTCGCTACGTGCGGTTCCGCGAACTGAATCAGGACAACTACGTGCTGTTCGATTTCGCGATCGGCGATCCCGAGCTGTGGATCGAACTGATTTTGCCGGCGCCCGCCTACCAGGTCTTCTGCCGTGAGAACGCGGTCACCTACCTGAGCCGCGAGCAGGAAGACGCTGTCGACTACGAAAAATCCAAGTGGCGTTACGGCCAACCCGGAATGAACAACGAACAGGAGCAGGACGGATGAACGTCGATATCAAGACCACCTCGGTCACCCAGCTGCGGCAGACCTTCTCGCATGTCGCGAGGCAGATCGGCGGTGACAAGCCGGCGTCGCGCTATCAGGAAGCGACGATCGGCATGCAGCCGATGGTCAACTTCCATTACAAGCCGCTCTGGCAGCCGGAAATGGAGGTTTACGACGTCCGCCGAACCAAGCTGGTGATGCGCGACTGGTACACGTTCAAGGACCCGCGCCAGTTCTACTACGGCACCTACACCATCACCCGCTCACGCCAGCAGGAGACGATGGAACGGAACCTGGAGTTCGTCGACAAGCGCGGCCTGCTGCGCGATCTGCCGGAAGCGCTGCGCGCCAAGCTGGTGTTCACGCTGGTGCCGATGCGCCATGCCGAATGGGGCGCGAACACCAACAACTGCTACATGACCGCCTACGGCTTCGGCGTGGCGATCACGCAGGCGACGATGTTCCATTCGATGGACCGCCTCGGCCTCGCCCAGTACCTGAGCCGCATCGGCCTGTCGCTGGACGGCAACAGCGGCGACTCGCTGGCCGAGGGCAAGCGCCTGTGGCTGGAAGACCCGGCCTGGCAGGGCATCCGCCGGATGATCGAGAACATGATGGTCTGCGAGGACTGGTTCGAGCTGTTCGTCGCTCAGAATCTGGTGCTCGATGGTCTGCTGCAGCCTCTGGTGTTCCAGCATTTTGAGCGCAGCTTCTCGAACGCTCATGGCCCTGCGCTGAGCCTGGTCACCGAGTTCAGCAACAACTGGTTTGACGAAACCTCGCGCTGGGTCGACGCCACGATCAAGACCGCCGTCAACGAGTCGCCCGCGAATGCCGAGCTGGTTCAACAGTGGATTGCCGATTGGCGTCTCGCCGCCCAGGAAGCGCTGGCGCCCTATGCCGCGGCGGTGTTCGTCGAAGATGCCGAGGAAGTGTTGACCAGCATCGAGGCGGCCTTCGACAACCGGCTGGTCAAGCTTGGTCTGAAAGCGAAGGTAGCCAAGGCATGAACGCCGTCGCCAAAGACAAGGTGTTCATCGCCTTCCAGACCAATGATGAGACGCGCTCGATCGTCGAAGCGATCGAAGCCGACAACGAGGAAGCCATCGTCCTGCGCTATCCGGCGATGGTGAAGATCGAGATGCCGGGCCGCCTGGTCATCCGCCGCGAAACGATCGAAGACCTGATCGGCCGCGCCTACGATCTTCGTGAGCTGAATCTGAATCTGATTTCGCTATCCGGAAACATCGAAGAGTCGGAAGACGAGTTCGTCCTGTACTGGAACAACCAGCAGTAAGACTGAGGAATCAACAAATGAACATGCCCACCAATCCGCAGAAGCCTGCGAAGAAACTCAGCATGAAGGAGAACTACGGTCTGCTGACCCGCGGTCTCGGCTGGGATACCAGTTACCAGCCGATGGACAAGGTGTT
>NZ_CAISIQ010000099.1 GCF_903885465.1 uncultured Nevskia sp. | reverse complement strand
CGGCTCGCCGATGATCATGTAGGTGTTGTACAGATTGCGGATGTCTTCAGCCGAAGCCAGCATGCCCTGCCGTTCAGCGAGCGCCAGCACGGCCGCTGCCTGAGTGCTGTCCTCCATCTGCAGCAGCACGCCAGCCAGTTGCTTCCAGTAGTCGGCCTTGCCGGCGTTCAGCGCGATCAGCTCCAGCAGCGTCTCGGCGGAAGCCTTGTAGTCCTTCGCCTCGTAGAGCAGTCCGAGCTTGAACTGGATCCACGATTCCTTCGGCACCTTCGACTTGCCCAGCGCGATATCGACTTCGGCCAGCGCTTCCGGAAAGCGCTTGCGTTCAGCCAACGCACTGGCCAGGAACACGTGGGCGTCCGGTGAGACAACACCGCAGGACTTGGCCATGTAGTCCCTCAGCGCGTCGATGCCGAGATCGAACTGGCCGCTGGCCACGTACAACTGGCCGAGGTTCAGACGCATCTGCTCGCTGTTCTGCATCGACAGCGCGTCGTAGGACAGCGCCTTGGCGAAGGCATTGGCCGAACTGGCCAGATCATTCTTGTCCGAATAGGCGATGCCAAGGTTGTAGTTGACCATCGCTTTGTCATAGTCCTCGCCCTTGTTGAGAAGCTTCTTCAGCTTCTCGATCGCCAGGTCGGTCTTCTTCTCGCCGAGCATCACCGATGCTTCCCGCATGTCGTCGATGACGTCGTCGCTGAGGTTCGGCGTGGCCTTCTGCTTGGACGGCAGACATTCGGCCCGGACACCGGCGGCGATCATCTCCGCTTCCTTCGCGGCAGCGATCTGAGCCGGCGTCTGCCGCGCCGGCGGCCGCTGCTGTGGTGCCGGAACCTGGGCCAGCGCCGTGCCGATGCTGGCCAGCCCGAAGGCGGCCAGCACGACAAGACGACTGAACGCCGGCTTCAACGAGCGGCGACCGGAAACTTCTGTAGGGCTAGCGTTCTTCATGGTCATTACTCCGCCGCGTTGAGGTCGAACTTGACGGTCTGCACGCCGTGGAACTCGACAGCCTTGCCGTCAACCGTCTTCGGCTTGAAGCGCCACTTCTGGATCGCCGTGACCGCTGCCGCTTCGAACAAGCCCTTCGGCTTGGCCTCGATGACTCGGGCCTTGCGGACGCTGCCATCCGGGTTGACGGTGACATCGATGGTCACGAAGCCGCTGACACCGGCCCGGCGTGCATCGGCCGGGAAGGTCGGCGGGATGCGCTGCAAGGGCACCAGATCGCTATCCATCGATGCTGCAAGACCGCCGCCGGTACCGGTGCCGGCCGACATATTGGACGCCAGGCCGAGGTTGGTCGGGATGCCGATACCGGTCGACGGTGCTGCCGTATCGACGTCGATCTTCATCTTCGACGGCGGTGCCGGCTGGTTCGCCGGCGGCGGCGGTGGCGGCTTGCGCCGTTCCATCTGCTCGGGCGCGCTATCCCGCTTGAGGCGCACGAAATCGATGGTCGGCAGGTTCTCGACCTTGTTGATGCCGTGACCACTGACGTGGATCACCGCGTACATCAGCCAGAAGAACAGCAGCGAGGTGCAGATCGACATGCACAGGGCCGTCGTCCAGCGGGTGCCGAAACTGGCCTTCGGCAGAATGGCTTCGAAGTCAGTCGTGATCGTGGTTGCGGGCGACATGGAATTCTCCGTCAGGCCGGTGGTGCTGCTGCAATGGAGACATCGCCGACACCGCCGAGCTTCACCTGGTCCATGACCTTGGTCAGCACGCCGGTCTGTGAATCCTTGTCGGCGATGATCACCACGGTGTCATCCGGACGCTCGATGTGGAGTCGTTCGATGGCATTGCGGATATCGCCGACATTGACCCGGCGCTTGTCCATCCAGATGTCTCCATTCGGACGGATCGCGATCAGGATGTTGCCACTGTCCTTGTGTTCGGCGGTGAGCGCCTGGGGACGCGACACCTGAATGCCGGACTCCTTCACGAACGACGTGGTGATGATGAAAAAGATCAGCAGGTTGAGCACGAAGTCGAGCATCGGCGCTAGGTCGATGCCGGTATCTTCGGACTCTTCGGCGTGGCGTCTGGACATCATGGCGCTGTGACTCCTGGATACTGCATGTCTTGGAAGTGCTTAACTCTTGGTCGGTGCAATCGACACCGCCATCACCCCGCCCTGCCGAACCTGATCGATGACATCGACGAGGATGCCGGTGGCGGCACCCGGATCAGCGGCGACCACCACCGGGTCATCCGGCTTCTGGGCGTGCAGGCTTTCGATCTTGGCGCGCACCGAGCGCTGGTCGACGATCTTGCGATCGACGGTGATCTCACCGTTGGCGGCGATCAGGATGACGATGCTGCTGGACTCGCTCTTCTCCGCCGACGATGAGGAGTTCGGCCGGCTGACATTGATGCCGACCTCCTTCAGGAACACCGCCGTGATGATGAAAAAGATCAGCAGATTGAGGACGAAGTCGAGCATCGGTGCCAGATCGATACCGGTGCTCTCCTCCATGTGGACGGTGGCGCGTTTACGCTGACGCATGACGTGATTCCCCGGTGACGATCAGGTAATAATCAGAACGAGAACTGATCCGACAGTCGCTCTGTTTCCATGGCGACACGGCGGCGGAAGTAGAAGCTCGGGTAGAGACCGGTGATGCTCACGGCCAGGCCGGTGAGTGTGCAGATCATCGCCTCCGACACACCGTTGGCCATCGAGCGAGCGTCGGCCGAACCGCGGGCCGCCATCACGTCGAAGACCGCGAGCATGCCGGTGACGGTGCCCAGCAGGCCGAGCAGCGGACACAGCGGCACCAGCACCCGAAGCAGCAGCAGATTGGTCGACATGCCGGCGTTGAGCCGCGAGATCATCGCCTTGCGGACCTGGTGGGCCCGCCAGCTGGAACGCTCGCTGCGAGCGTTCCAGCTGGCCAGCAGGCT
>NZ_CAISIQ010000098.1 GCF_903885465.1 uncultured Nevskia sp. | reverse complement strand
CGTCCGCGATCTGCTCGGCAACTTCCCGCCGCTGCTCGTCGAGCAGTATCGTGAACTGCTCAGTCGCCATCGTCTGCGGCGCGAGATCATCGCCACCATCCTGTCCAACGCCCTGGTCAACCGCATGGGCGCCGGCTTCGCGCAGCTCTGGGCGGACGATCACGGCCTGACCCGCGCCGAGGTGCTGAAGGCCTATGCGACGGCGCATCAGGTCTACGGCGGCGACAGCTACTGGCAGGCGATCGAAGCGCTCGACAACCAGGTGCCGGCGGCGACCCAGTATCGGCTGATGAATCTGGCGATCGGCCTGCTCAAGCACGCCACCGGCTGGTTCGCCGGTTCGCGCTGGGCGGCCAAGCCGGTGCAGGAAGCGGTGGAACGCTTCACCGCCACAGTGGCCGAATTGGAAGCCAGCCTGCCGGAAGCGCTGCCGGCCAGTTATCGCGAAGATTGGGATCGCAGCCATGCCGCAATGCTGGCCGACGAAGTGCCGACCGATCTCGCCCGCCGGCTCGCCAACACCCGCGCGCTGGGCGGCGCGCTGGACATCACCGAACTGGCCGAAGCCTCGGGCCGGTCGCTGGCCGAGGTCGCGGCGGTCTACTTCCAGCTCGGCGAACGTTTCCGGCTGCTGTGGCTGTTCGGGGCGATCAACGAGTTGCCGGTCAGCGGCAAATGGCAGTCGCTGGCCCGCGTCTATCTACGCGACGACGCTTGGCGCATTCACCGCACTCTAGCGGCGGCGGTGCTGGCGCTGGACGGCAAGGATGCCGACTCAAGAATCGCGGCCTGGACGGCGCTGCGCGAGCGCGTTGCCGGCCTGGTGCAGACCCGGCTTGCCGAACTGCAGGCCGCGGGTACTCGCGATTTCGCGGGGCTGTCAGTGGCGATTCGCGAGTTGGGCAATCTGGTTTGATGCGCGTTTGAGGTTAGCGCTTGCCACTCGCGCGCCGCAGTGACGGCGCTTCGAGATCAAGCTCGGCCAGCGGAATCACCTCGATGCGCTGGCCGTCTTTCTGCAGCGCCTCGGCGAACTGCCGGGCGTCGCCGACGATGACGAAGCGCAGCGCTTCCGGCTGGAAGTGCTGCGTCGCATAGCTGCGTACCTGGCTGGCATCGACCGCCGACACCCGGTCGATCACCCGGGTGATCTCGTCGGCCGGCACACCTTGGGCCATGCGGCTGGCGATCAGGCCGGCGATGCCACTTGCGGTTTCCAGACGTCGCGCATAGCTGCCGATGTAGCTGGCCTTGCGGGCGCCCAGTTCGTCGGTCGGCACTGCGTCGGCACTCAAGCGCGCGACTTCGGCGCGGATCAGGCCGACGACTTCGGCTGTCGACGCATTCTTGGTCTGCACGCTGGCCATCCAGGCGCCACCGTCGCGCAGCACGCCGTAGCTCGCGCTGGCGCCGTAGCTCAGGCCGCGCTTGATGCGGATCTCGCTGTTCAGCCGCGATGAATAACCGCCGCCGAGCACGTTGCTGGCGACCAGGCCAGGGTAATAGTCCTCGGCTGCGCGTCCGGGTAAGGGCAGGATGGCGATGACAGCCGCCTGGCCGGCATCCGGCTGATCGATGATGGTGATCGTTGCTGGCGCTGTCTGAGCAGCGGCTTTCGGCGGCGGTGTTGGCAACGCTTCCGTCGGCGCGTTCCAGTCGCCGAACACTTGGGCGGCAAGCGCGAAACCGGTATCCGGCTCGAGCCCTCCGGTCAGCACCAGCACGGCCTTGTCCGGCCGGTACCAGCGCTGGTGCAGCGTGCGCAGTTCGCCGGCGGTGATCCGCTGCATCGAAGCCGGCGTGCCGAGACGCGGATGTCCGTAAGGCGCGCTGCCGTGAACGATGCGCGCGGCCACCAGCGGCGCCAGATCGGAAGGATCGCTGAAGCTCAAGCGCAGGCTGTCGATCGCCTGAGCGCGATAGCGCTCCACCTCATCCTTCGCGAACGCCGGATGACGGACGACATCAGCCAGCAGATCGAGCGCCGCGGCCAGCTTCGGTGTGGTCACGGTGATGCCGACCGTCGTCGCATCCCAGCCGGCCTGGGCCTGGAGTGGTCCGCCGAGCGCTTCGGCAGCAGCAGCAAGCTGGCTGGCACTGCGGCTGCCGGCAGACGATTTCGTGCCTTGGCTGAGCAGGCTGGCGGTGAAATCGGCGAGGCCGGCGCGATCGGCCGGATCGACTTCGCTGCCGGACAACAGCAGGAATTCCGCAGCGACCAGCGCACTGCCGGCGCGCGGCAACACGACCACTCTCAAGCCATTGGCCAGCTGCTTCTCGATCGGTGCGGCAATCTCGGCCGCGCGAGTCGGGCCGGGTGCCGGCAGTTGGCTATTGTCGCCAGAGACAGTTGGCGCTTCGCTGCGTCCACAGGCAGTGACCAGAGCCAAGCCGAGCAGAACGATGACGAGTTGCGCAGGACGGCGGCTCATCGCTTGCCTCCAGCTGCGGTGGTCGTCTCGGGCAGATATTCGAGGCTCAGACGTTTGCCATCGATCAGCTGTGCCTTGGTCACTCGCTGCACATCGGCCGCGGTCACCGCCATCAGGCTCTCGAGTTCGCTGTTCGCAGCTTTGGCACTACCGGTGCCGATCCAGGCATCGCCGAGCGCATAGGCACGGCCTTCGTTGGTTTCGCGTTTGGCGAGCAGTTCGGTGAGCAGCACGGTCTTCGCTTTGTCGAGTTCAGCAGGCGGGATTGGCTTGTTCGCCAGCTTGCCGATCTCGGCCAACAGCGCGGCCTCGACCGCGGCAATTCGCTGACCGCTGGCCAGCAGCACGGTGGCGTAGACCGCGCCACGGTCGGCGGATTCCTCGTAGGTCAGATCGACGCCCTGGGCCGCCTGCAGCCGATAGACCAGCGCCTGGTGCAGTCGCGACGATTCGCCGCCGGCCAGCAGCGCGACGGCGATCTTCAGCGCGGGCACATCGGCACTATCCGGCTTCGGTGCGAGCCAGGACAGGCCGAGCGCCGGCAGCGGCACGTTCGGCACCCGCACCGTGATCCGGCGATCGGCTTCGCGTTCCGGCTCGATGGCAGTGACTCTCGGGATCGGCGCGGCCGGCTTGGCGATGCCACCGAAGTAGCGGTCGACCCAGGCATCGAGCTGTGCGACATCGAAATCGCCAACCACGATCAGCGCGGCGTTGTCCGGCCGGTAGTAGGTGGCATGGAAGGCCTGCACGTCGGTGAGCGTGGCGGCATCGAGTTCTTCGATGCTACCGATGGTCGGCCGCTTGTACGGATGCACACGCCAGGTTTCCTGCTGCAGGTGATAGGACAGCTGGCCATAAGGCGGAGTCAGCACCGCACTGCGGAATTCTTCCTGCACTACCGCACGCTCGGACTTGAAGCTGGCCTCGTCGACCGTCAGATGCTGCAGCCGCTCGGCCTCGGCCCACAGCAGGCGTTCGAGATGGTTCGACGGCACCACGTCGAGATAGTTGGTGCAGTCGTCACCGGTGCTGGCGTTGTTGGCGCCGCCGACGTCCTCGGTCAGCCGATCAAACTGCTCGCTGGCCAGATACTTGGTGCGCTTGAACATCAGGTGCTCGAACAGATGCGCGAAGCCGCTGCGCCCCTGCGGATCGTCCTTGGCACCGACCCGGTACCAGACCTGGATCGCCGTGGTCGGGCTGCCGTGATCCTCGAGGCTCAGCACGGTCAGGCCGTTGCCAAGTACGCGCTGCTGGTAGGCGAGCGGCGGCAGGGTCAGCGGCGCTTCGGCCTGGGCTGATAGCACGGCGAGAAGCAGGGGCAGGAATACGGTCAATCGGCGCATGGCAGGACTCGACACTAACTGCTTGAACCATAGCAAGCCGGCCGGCAGCCGGACGACAAGGCCCTAGCGTTCTGTAAGCACCTGACGCACGAACGGCAGCGTCGGCTGGCGGCGCGCGGCGAGGGCGGCGCGGTCGATGCGGGCGAGGGCGGCGAGCAGGCTGGGCGTGTCGCGGGGCAGGTGGGTCAGCATCCAGTGCACGGCGTCGCTGGACAGGGCCAGCCCCAGGCGCTGGCCGCGCGCTTTCAGCATTTCTGCGTGCTCTGCGTCGTCGAGCTTGCGCAGGGCGAAACAGGCCGAGGCGCAGAGGCGCGTGCGCAGATCGGGCATGCGGGCAATCGCCAGGCGATCGGGCGGCATCGCTGCCGACAGCAGGCAGCGGCCACCATGGCTTTTCACGGCGTCGAGCAGGCGCAACAGGGCCTGCGCCCACTGGCGGTCCTGCAGCGGGGCGTCGACGTCGTCGAGGCAGATCAGCTCGCAGGTCTCGAAGCCCTGCAGCACGGCGGGGTCTTCGGCGGCGAACGAGGCCAGCGGCAAGTAAGCAGCGTGAGAGCGCCGGCCCAGCGCTTCGCGCGAAGTGGCCTGCAGCAGATGGGTCTTGCCGCAGCCGACCGGGCCGTGGATCAGCGTCGTGCCGCCGTCACCGCCGGCCAGTTCGCGCAAGGCGGCGAGTGCCTGGGCGTTGGGGCCGGCGTCGCTCGCGTAGAAGCTGTCGAAGCTGGCCGGGTCGGCCATCTGCACCGACAGCGGCAGTTGCTCGCCGATCACGGGGTGCTTGCAGCATCCGGCTGGGTACCGATCAGGATCTCGGCCGAGACTGGCGGTGGCGGCGATTCGCCGACATCCAGATACAGCGAGCTGCGTTCCCAGCGACGCAGCGCGTGGCGTACCAGTACCGCCAGCACCGCGGCGACCGGCAGCGCCACCAGCACGCCGACGAAGCCGAACAGCTGGCCGCCAGCCATGATCGCAAAGATCACCGCGACCGGGTGCAGGCCGATGCGATCGCCTACCAGCATCGGCGTCAGCACGCCGCCTTCGAGCATCTGGCCGACGGTGAACACGATGATCACGTAGATCAGCGGCATCAGTGCCTGCTCCTGCACCAGCATCGCGATGCTGGCGGCGAGCAGGCCGAGGATGAAGCCGAGGTAGGGCACGAAGCTGACCAGCCCGGCCATGATGCCGATCAGCAGTGCCACATTGAGGCCGATCGCCCAGAGGCCCAGCGAGTAGATGATCGCCAGCGCCAGCATCACCAGCAGCTGGCCGCGGATCAGCGCGCTGAGCACGTCGTCGGTTTCGGCTGCGAAGGTGCTGGCCTGCGGCAGCAGGCGGCGCGGAATCAGCTTGCGGATCTTAAGGACCATCGTGTCCCAGTCGCGCAGCAGGTAGAACGACACGATCGGGATCAGGAACAGATTGGCCAGGAAGCCGAGCAGCGCCGGCGTCGAACGGCTGACGTAGTCGAAAGCAGTCGAGGCGATGCCGCTGGCACCATCCCAGTGGCTGGTCATGAATTTGCGCAGGCTTTCGACATCGAACGTGTAGCCGCGCGGCAGCTTGATGCCGAGCTTGGGCAGCGCCACGTCCTGCACCCATTGCGCCCAGGCCGGCACGTTGTCGATCAGCGACAGCACCTGCACCTGCAGCAGCGGCACCACCAGCACCAGCGCCAGCGCGGTCAGCGCCGTGACGACGACGAACACCAGGCAGACGCCGACGGTGCGCGACATCCGGTACGTCTCCAGGCGATCAACGAGCGGATCACCCATGTAGGCGAAGGTAGCGGCGATCGCGAACGGTGCCAGGATCGGCCCGAGCAGAATCATCATCACCAGAATGCCGGTGATCAGCGCGAACCAGGCCCAGTGTTCGCGGAGCATCGACAGGGTGGACGAGGGCTTGGCGCGGGCAGGTGCGGAGTGAACAGAGGCCATGAGAACGCGGAGGCTGGACGGGAACGGTTAAAATCATACGGCCCTCCGACCGACTGCGCCCATGACCGCCGCCAAAAAGAACAAGAAGCCCGTTTCTCGCGCCGCCGCTCCTTCCGTCACACCCTCCAAGCAGTCGTTGAGCTATGCCGATGCCGGCGTCGATATCGATCGTGGCGATGCGCTGGTCGATGACATCAAGAAGATCGTCAAGTCGACCCATCGGCCGGAGGTGCTCGGCGGCGTTGGCGGTTTTGGCGCGCTGGTGACTCTCCCCAAGAAGTACAAGCAGCCAGTGCTGGTGTCCGGCACCGATGGCGTCGGCACCAAGCTGCGGCTGGGTATCGAGTCCGGACGGGTCGAAGGCTTGGGCCAGGATCTGGTCGCGATGTGCGTCAACGATGTGCTGGTCAACGGTGCCGAGCCACTGTTCTTCCTCGATTACTACGCCACCGGCAAGCTCGATACCAGCATCGCTTCGGCGGTCATCAAGGGCATTGCCAAGGGCTGCAAGCAGGCGGGTTGCGCGTTGGTCGGCGGCGAGACCGCCGAAATGCCGGGCATGTACCAGCACGGAGATTTCGATCTGGCCGGCTTCTGCGTCGCCGTTGCCGAGAAGAAGAAGCTGATCGACGGCACCAAGATCAAGCCGGGCGACGTGCTGATCGCCTTGCCGTCGTCGGGTCCTCATTCGAACGGCTATTCGCTGATCCGCAAGATTCTCGAAGTCAGCCGCGCCACCTATGGCGAGAAGCTGAGCAAGAACACTTTGATCGAAGCGCTGATGGTGCCGACCACCATCTACGTCAAGCCGATCCTGGCGCTGCTGGACGCCGGCCTGCCGATCCGCGGCATGGCCCACATCACCGGTGGTGGCATCACCGGCAACCTGACCCGCATGTTCCCGAAGGGCACTTCGGCGGTCGTCGACATGGCCAGCTGGAAGCGGCCGGACGTGTTCAGCTGGCTGCAGAAGCAGGGCAATGTCGAGGAAGACGAGATGCGCCGGGTGTTCAACTGCGGCGTCGGCTTCGTCATCGTGGTGCCGAGGTTGAAGGCCGACGACGCGCTGGCCGCGCTGCGCGCCTCGAAGATCAAGGCCTGGATGCTGGGCGAGGTGGTCAAGGGCAATCCGGACGAGGTCCAGTACGCCTGAGGCTGCTGCCGTGAAGGGGCGTGCGCGGCTGGTGGT
>NZ_CAISIQ010000097.1 GCF_903885465.1 uncultured Nevskia sp. | reverse complement strand
GATCACGTCATCGACGTCGGCGGCTCGGCGACGCTGGATCAGTCGATCAGCGCGGTCAAGGTCGGCGGCAGCCTGGTCATCATCGGCATCCTGGGCGGCCTGATGGCCGAGATCAATCTGGCCAAGCTGATGATGAAGCAGCAGCAGATCCGCCCGATCGCGGTCGGCAGCCGCGCCATGCAGTTGCGCATGGTCGAAGCCATCGAGAAGAGCGGCATGAAGCCGATCATCGATGCCCGCTTTCCGCTGAGCAAGATGGCCGATGCGTTCCGCTATCAGCTGTCAGGCCAGCACTTCGGCAAGATCGTCATCGATATCGACTGAAGCCGGAAATTGCTTAGGCTTCACTGGTGAACGAACCGAGAAAGAAGCGCGGCACCGTCGAAGCGCCCGCCGTCGAGGTCGCGAAGAATGCGCGCGGCCAACGGCGCAACCACGCCGCGCGGCTGACCACCACGCCAGCGCCGACGCCGAAGAAGCCGAAAGGGACCGCCAAGAAGCCGCGCGGTGCCGAGGTGCGCGAGCAGGTGTTGCACGCCGCGCTCGAATGCTTCGGTGCCTTCGGCTTCGAGGGCACGTCGACGCGGGCGGTGGCCGAGCGTGCCGGCGTCAGCCATCCGCTGCTGCTCTATCACTTCGAATCCAAGGAGCAGCTGTGGCTGAGCACGATGGAAGACGTGATCGGCCATTACCGGCTCGAGTTCGAGCAGCGGCTGGGGCTCACCGGCGTTGGCGATGCCGTGGCGGGCCTGCATGCCTTCATCGAGAACTTCGTGCGCTTTTCGGCGCGCGTGCCGCAACTGCACCGGATCATGGTTCAGCAGAGCACCCAGGGCAGCGGGCGTATCCACTGGCTGATCGAAACACATCTGCGCGCCTCGTTCGATCAGGTGATCGGCATGATCATCCGCGCCCAGGCCGAAGGGCGCGTGCGCGGCGGTGATCCGGCCCGCTTGTATTACGCGATCATCGGCCTGGCCGGTACCTTGATGTCGGTGTCCTCAGAGTTCCGCGAGCTGACCGGGCGCGATGTGTTTGCCGAGAGCGAAGTCGCGAAAACGATTCGCTACATCGACGACTTCGTTTTTCTCTGAGCGGCCGGTTTGGCTGCTGCAGGGGCAGCAGCTGAGGGGTCCGCGAACGCGGTGCTGGCGCTGATGTAGCCGAGCGATTCGGCGAGGCGATCCAGCTCCACGCCGTTGCGCTCGCCGATGAAGCGGGCGCAGTACATGACGATCATCCAGCTCAGCACTTCGGCGACATCGTCCGTGGCACCGGGGCGGCTGCGGCCCTTGCGCTTGATGGTGTCGAGCGACACGCGGCTTTGCGCGCAGATGCGGTCGACCATGGTCCGGTACAGGCTGGCCACGTTCTGATCGTAGGGCGCGGTGTCGTTAACGGCCGCGAGGATCGCCTGATGTTTCTTGAACGTCGCCACCATGCCGACCAGCGCCTGCTGCAGCACCTGATGGCGCGCGTCTTCGGCATCGCTGAGCCAGGTGCCGGTGCTGGCGATGATCTCCTCGGTGACCTGGCTCATCAGCCGCGCCACCAGTTCGCCCTTGTCGCGAAAGTGCAGGTAGAAGGTGCCGCGAGCGATGCCGGCTTCGTCGGTCAGTTGTTCGACGGTCAGTGCGGCGAAGCGATGGCCGTTTTCGAGCAGCCGCTCCATCGCCGCCAGCAGGCGTTCCTCGATGGTCAGCTTCGGCTGATCGCCGTGCTTGGCGCGGGTGCGTCGCGTCGGGCGGGATTCGATACGCGCCATGTCATCTTGAGTCCGGAAAGTGGGCTGATGATAAACGGGCCAATAGCGACTCTGGTTTATCAGTGTCGATTGGGTTTATTGGCGCACTGTCTATTCAATATTGACACCGTGTCAATTAGCAGTAATCCTAAGCTCACCAGCACCCGGACGATGGCAGCGCGCATCGTCGAGAGAGTGCGACAGGTCTGCAGATCCCATAGTGGAACCGCAGACGAAGAAGAACCAGCGAGGAGCCGTGATGACACCTGACAAGAGCCAGCCGAGCGCGGCGTGGATCGCCGAGTTGCGGGCGCGCTTTCCCACCGAGCGCGAGATCGATCGCGTGCTCACCCGCAAGATGCAGCGTCGCGCTGGCCCCGGCTATCAGCCGCTGGCATTGGAGACGCTGGTCGACGGCGTTCGCTCGCTGCTCGATGCCGAACTCAGCACGCCCTACGAACTGCGCGACGCGCGCTGGCTGTCCGGCGGTGCCTCGAAGCTGCAGATGGCCTTCACCCTGGAATGGCAGCACCCGCAGGACGGGCTGTCGTGCACGGCCATGGTGCTGCGCATGGAGCCCAGCGAATCGATCGTCGAGACCAGCCGTCTGCGCGAGTTCCAGCTGATTCGCGCGATGGAAGGCGTGGTGCCGGTGCCGCCGGTCTACTGGTGCGATTCCGAAGGCGATCATCTGCCGTATCCGGCGCTGATCTACGGCTTCGCGCCCGGCGTCACCAAGCCGAGCACCGCGGCCAGCGGCGTCAGCGGCCTCGGCACGCAATTGCCGGCGGATCTGCGCGCCAAGCTGGCGCCGCAGTTCGTCGAGCATCTGGCGAAGATCCACACCGCCGAATTCCGTGGCAAGGGTCTCGATGCTTTCGATATCCCCGAAGTGGGCACCACGCAATGCGCAGAATGGGGCATCAACTGGTGGGAGCGGGTCTGGGAAGAAGACTGCGATGAAGACGTGCCGCTGATGCGCCTCGCCGCTGCCTGGTTGCGCGCCAACCTGCCGGTGCTCGATCGTGCCGTGGTCGTCCATTCCGATTACCGCCTCGGCAACTTCCTGTTCACCGAGCACGACACCACGATCACCGCCTGGCTGGACTGGGAACTGGGCCGCATCGGCGATCGCCATCAGGACATTGCCTGGACCACCAGCCGCGCCTTCGGCGCGATGGCCGAGGACGGCAAGACCTTTCTGACTTCCGGCCTGATGCCGGAAGCCGAGTTCATCGCCGCCTACGAGAAGGCCACTGGTTTAAGCGTCAATCCCAAGACCGTGCATTGGTACAAGGTCTACAACGATTTCATGATGGCCACGCTGAGCCTGGCCACCGGCTATCGCACCGCGCGCGGCAGCAAGACCCATCAGGACGTGCTCGTCACCTGGCTGATCGGCATCGGACCGATGCTGCTCGAAGAGATGCGCAGCCTTATCGAGGAGAGCATCTGACATGCAGATGAGACCGCAGATCCAGTTGCAAGCTGTCATCAAGGCGCTGAGCGATGTCGTGCTGCCGGCGATCGATCCCAACAACAAGCTGGCGATCGAGCAGGGCAAGTTGTCGATCGGCCTGCTCGCGCTGCTGGCCCAGCAACTGCCGAACCAGTTCCGCTTCGACTGCGACGAACTGGCGCGGCTGATCGCCACTGCGCGCGAACTCGTTGCGCAGGCGAAGGGTGGGGAAGGCACGCAGGCCGCTGTCGCTGCGCTTTATGAAGCGACGCAGCTTGCCGGCAGCACGCTCGATACCGCCCAGGCGTCGCCGGCTGAGGTCGAAGCCATGGTGCGAGCGATGAGAGTCACCAGCGGCCAACTGGTCACCGAGGTCTATCGCGATGGCGAAGCCGGCTGCCGCGCAGGCATCCGCGATGCGGTGCTGGCGATGTCCAAGGAACAACTGCTGCGCGATCGCTCGATGCTGCTGATGCAGGGCTGGGAGCCGGACCCGAAGGCGGTGCCGCCGATCGCGTCGCTGCTCGATGCCAGCGCGCGCTGAAGCGATCAGAACCAACACGAAGCAGCCACGAACAACGAGGAGATTCCCATGAGCAAGCTGCCCCCGAACGGCCCGATGCCGATCCTGGATCCGGTCAATGATGGTCGCCACAAGCTGCGCAACCTGCCGCTGGAACGCGAGTCGATTCCCTATGTGATCGCACTGCCCGAGCAGGGCATCGCCGCCTTCGTCTACACCTGGGTGACCAAGGACAATCTTGCCGGCTCCGCACTCGCAGCCTACGGCCCCGGCATCGGCGATACGCCGGTGTTCGAAGCCGTCGATGGCATCCCGATGGGCCCCGAGAAGAATTTCGACAACTGGCAGGTCGGCAAGCTGCATCTGGCCCAGGACCTGAAACTGAAGACGGCGAAGTTCGGTGTGGTCACCGATCGAGTCGTCATCGAAGCCAATTACGAAGCGCTGCATCCGGCCTTTGCCTACAGCTTCCATCCCGATGGCTGCCCGGCGTTCGCGGCGACCGATCGCCTGGAACAGGCCGGCAGAGTGCACGGCACGATCAAGGTCGACGGCAAGGCGATCGCCTTCGATACCTTCTGCGCCCGCGATCACTCCTGGGGCACGCGCGACTGGGGCCAGCCGCAGCACTGGAAGTGGCTGCACGCCTATAACCAGGGCACCCAGGTGCATTTCTGGAAGATCGAGGTCGGCGGCCGCAGCGAGCTGCGCGGCTATCTGAATCGCGATGGCCAGTTCGCGCAGGTCGCCAATGTCGAGGTCTCGTTCACCACCGACGCTCGCTACCACCAGAAGACCATTTCGGCGACCGTCACCGATACCCTCGGCCGCAAGGTGCAGGTTGAAGGTGAGTACTTCGCGACCCTGGTGATGCCACCGGTGCCGACCTGCACGCTGGTCGAAGGCGCGATGCGCTGCACGATCGACGGCCAGGCCGCCGTCGGCTGGACCGAGTTCATGTGGCCGACCGATTACCTCGCCTACATGGCCTCGCTGCAGTCCTGATCCTTTTGACGCGCCCGGTCCTGTTTTTCCCCCACCGCCTTTTCGGACCGGGTGCTTTTTCTTCGCTGTGACGCGCCGCTCCCCGGCGCGTTGAATTCACCCGTGCAGGAGTGATCCGATGATCAAGCCCCAGGATGCCGAGTTCCATTTCAAGCCCGATTCCCACTGGCAGTGGGTGGAAACCGTGGCGCTGTCCTTCCATGTGCCGGGCACCACCGTCAGCGGCATCATCTATGTGCTGACCCGGCCGATGCTCGGCGTCTGCATGGTCGACGTGACCATCCATGACCGGATCACCGATCTCTGGGAAGAGCAGATCTACATCGACAACCAGCAGCACCTGCCTTGTCCGAAATCGCTGCTTGATTTCAGCTTGCCGAATGGTTTGAGCATCACTGCCACCGATCCGACCAAGCGCTACCACGCGCGCTACGAAGGCATCGACGACACCCATTTCGATCTCGATTTCCAGACCATCCACGAGCCCTACGATCTCAATGATCCGGCAATGGATCCGCTGGCTGCCGAGCGTCACGGCCCGGCCTGGGATACCTCCTGGTCCGGCCATTACGACGTCACCTACCGCATCCGCGGCCAGCTCACCGTGCGTGGCAAGCGTTACGACGTGGACTGCGTCGACACCGGCGATCGCAGCTGGGGCCCGCGTCCGGAACGCGACAATTCCTCGGTGATCTGGTGGCACGCCAGCTTCGGTGAAGCGCTGACCGCGCACCTGTTCGTTGCTCATGATCTGGCCAAGACCAACGACTACGGCAAGCTGGTCAGCGGCTATGTGCTCGAAGACGGCAAGACCTACGGCATCAAGGAAGCGCGCGGCACGCAGGAGTACCGGAAGGCGGTACCGATGGGCGGCGAGCTGGAAATCGTCGACGTGCGCGGCAAGCGTTTCCAGATGACTTACTCGGCGCTCAACAGCTGCTACTGGGCACCGTACCCGTCAAACACTTATCTTCAGAGCTTCATGCGGGTCAGTTGCGCGGGCCAGCTCGGTTACGGGGTACAGCAGATCGGCCTGAGCCGCGCCTATCTGACCCGCAACCGCGACGCGATTCGCGCGCGCTGCTGAGCCATAAACAGAAAGAACAGCGAGGAGAGCAGCATGGCAGTCGTGGACAAGAACCGTCCGAGCCCCGAGTGGATCGAACACCTGCGCAAGCGTTATCCCTGCGAGCAGGAAATCGATCGCGTGCTCACCCGCAAGCTCGAACGCCGCGCCGGGCCGCCGTACGCGCCGGTCAGTCTCGACACCTTGCAGGCCGGGACTGAAGCGCTGCTCAGAACCCAGCTGACCGAGCCTTTCACGATCACCGATACCCGCTGGTTGTCTGGCGGTGCCTCGAAGTTGCAGATGGCCTTCGTGCTGCACTGGAATCAGCCCGGCGTTGGCCGCAGCTCGACGCCGCTGGTGCTGCGCATGGAGCCTTCGGAAGCGATCACCGAAACCAGCCGTCTGCGCGAGTTCCAGATCATCAAGGCGATGGAAGGCAAGGTGCCTGTGCCGCCGACCTACTGGATCGATGCCTACGGTGAATACCTGCCGTATCCGGCGATCGTCTACGGCTTTGCCGAAGGCGTGACCAAGCCGTCGAAGTCGACCAGCACGGTCAGCGGCGTCGGCACCTCCATTCCGCCGGAGATACGCGAAACGCTCGGTCAGCAGTTCGTCGACCATTTGGTGACCACCCACACCTTCGACTGGCAGCAGGCCGACATCGGCGCCTACGATCGCCCGGCCGCTGGTACCGAAGCACTGGAATGGGCGTTGAATCACTGGGAACGCGTCTGGGAGGAAGACTCCCACGAGGACGTGCCGTTGATGCGCCTGACCATGGCCTGGCTGCGCCGGAACATGCCGCCGGTCGATCACATCTCGATGGTCCACGGCGACTATCGGCTCGGCAACTTCCTGTACACCGAGCACGATCTGCGCATCTCCGCCTGGCTCGACTGGGAACTGGCCTACCTCGGCGATCGCCATGAGGATCTGTCGTGGTCGGCGAAGCGCCAGTTCGGCCAGATGGCCGAAGACGGCAAGACTTTCCTGGTCGCCGGTTGTCTGCCGATCGAGGAATACCTGGCGCGCTATGAGCGCGCCTCGGGCCTCAAGGTCGATCCCGAGCGTATGCGCTACTACGACATCTTCAACAACTACAAATGTCTGGCCATCGTGCTGGCTACCGGCTACCGCGCGCCGTTCAACGGCAAGACCCATCAGGACGTGCTCGTTGCCTGGCTGAGCGGCATTTCCTATCCGCTGCTCGAAGAGCTGCGAACCCAGATGGCAGAGGTGCTCTGACATGGAACTTCGTCCCAGCTTTCAGATTCCAGCGCTGATCAAGTCGCTGACCGATGTCGTGCTGCCGGCCGTCGATCCCGCCAACAAGCTGGCCCAGGAACAGGGGCAGCTGGTGGTCGCCATGCTGCATCTGATGGCGCAGCGCCTGCCGCTGCAATACCGCTACGACTGCCACGAGCTGAAGCAGTTTCTCGGCCTGGCCGACAGCCTCGCGAGCCACGGCGCCGCAGTGCCCGAACTCGGCGAAACCTTGGCCGCGTTGGCGACCGATGCAGAAGCCGGCCGTGCCGTGCTGAGCCGGGCCGGTGTCGAACCTGCCGAGCTGGAAGCGACCAACCTGGCGCTGCGTACCAGCGTCGGCGCCGCCATCAGTGCCTCGGCAATGGCTGCCGATGGCCCTGCCACGAAAGCGATCAACGCCGCGGTGATGGCGCACGCGCAGGAGATGCTGCTGCGCGAACGCGCCTGGCTGGCGATGCAGGGCTGGGAAGGCCCGAACGCCGGGTTACCGGCGGTCGAGACGCTGATCGGCGGCTGAGAACGCTGCAGCAGCCCGCCTTAGATAGATTTCGGCAGCACCGAAAATCCCCTCCTGAGCACTCGGCTTTTGCTGAGTGCTCAGCCTCGGGCAGGCATTGACACAAATTTGCCTTTTGACGCGGCCAGACCAAGCCCAGCATAATTTGTTGAGAACGATTCTTATCCGTTCGACATGACAGCGGCCTGAAAGGGACGCCGCTGTGACGGGCCAGCCAGTGTTTCAGCCACGCCCTCCCCAAGCCACAAGTTCAACAGAAGTGCACGGCACCGCGACCTACGCGGAAGGCCCACGCGCTCGATCGGGAGAGTAGGGATGAAAGCTGGCAGTTCCACGATGCAATTGCGTGCGCGCAGGCCTCTGCGCCTGTTGTCGATGGCGATCGCCGGCAGCTTCGGCAGCTCGCTGGCCTTGAATCCGCTCGCTGCGCTGGCGCAGGACAGCGGCGAGTCGGTGCAGTTTTTCGAACTCAATCTCCCCGAACAACCGCTGGGCACGGCGCTGACCGCGCTCAGCCGCGAGACCGGTGTTCAGGTTGTCGTGGATCGTGAACTGCTGGCCGGTCGCCGCGCCGCGGCCCTGCAGGGCCGCTACAGCGCCGCACAGGCGCTGGAACGTCTGCTCGCCGGTTCTGGGCTGGCCGCGCGTAGCCAGGGCGCTAGCTGGCTGGTCGAATCATCCGGCGGCGGTGCCGTCGCATTGGCACCGGTCACGGTGGCGGGTGTGCGTGCCGAAGGCTTCAAGGCCGAAAACCAGCAGACGGCAACCAAGATGCAGCTGAGCCTGCGCGAAACGCCGCAGTCGGTGACCGTCATCACTCGCGAATCGCTGGACGCGCGCCAGGTGCAGACGCTCGGCCAGGCGCTGGAATTGTCCGCCGGTGTTGCCCAGTTCAGCGGCAACGGACCGTTCGCCAGCCAGCCTTCGTTCGGCTTCAACCAGACGACGATCCGGGGCATCGCCATCGATGACCTGTACGACTTCCGCGAGGACGGCTTCGTCAATGGCTCGTACTTCTCGCTGCCGGATCTGGCGATCTACGACCGTATCGAAGTGGTCAAAGGCCCGAACTCGGTGCTCTATGGCCGTGGCAGCGTCGGCGGCCTGATCAATCGCGTGCGCAAGAAGCCACTGGCCGATGCTCGCGCCGATATTGAAGTCACTGCCGGCTCGTTCGACACCTATCGCGCCGACGTCGATGTCACCGGTCCGCTCGGCACCGACAAGGCTCGCGGCCGCCTGGTCGCCGCATATGCCGATACCGGTTCGTTCGTCGATGGCCCGGAAGCGCAGCGCACGGTGGTCGCGCCGAGCGTGGAACTGGACCTGACGTCGACCACCAAGCTGCTGGTGCACGGCCTGTATCAGAGCGAAGACATCATCGCCAACACCGGTATCCCGCTGCGTGCAACCGCGATTGGCTACGACGCGCCGAATATTCCGCGCAGTCAATACAACGGAATAATCACGGCCAAGCCCTACACCTGGGAAACGCTGGCGGCGACGGCCATGCTGGAACAGAAGCTCGGCGACCGCTGGCTGGCCACCTTGCGCCTGAACGCCACACGCATCGACACGCCGCTCAAGGTCGATGCCTATGCCTACCGCTTTGCTGAAGGTGACGACCCGAAGACTGAAAATGTCATCGAGCGGCGTGGCGACACAGCCGTTGTCGGCAATGACTTCGAGATCGATCGCGAAATCTGGTCCGGCGAGCTGCAGCTGTCCGGTGCTTTCGATGCCTTCGGCCGTGAAGTGAAAACCACCTTCGGCGTCGATCACAACAGCAACAACTACTCACGGCGCGGCTCCTATACCGCTTACGCCGCCGGCAACATCTACGACAACGTTTTCGAGCAGCCGAATCCCGAACTGTTTCCAGGCGCGTTCTTCGGTGGCAATCCAAGTGCGACCGGCTTCTATGTGCAGGGGCAAGTCCGGCCGATCGAAAGGCTCAGCGTGCTGCTCGGCCTGCGTTACGACGAAGTGTCGCTGCGCTCATTCAGTGGCGACGAAAACGACGTCAAGAAGGATTCGGTTCGCGATGTCACCGGCCGCATCGGCCTAACTTACGACCTGAGCGAGCAGGTCTCTATCTACACGCTGTATGCGCAATCGTTCGAGCCGGTGCTGTTTGCCACGGACATCAACGACAATCTGCTGAAACCGGAAACCGGCGTGGTTTACGAATTTGGCGCCAAGACCGAATGGTTCGCGGGACGGTTAGGTGTCAACGCGGCGCTGTACCGCATCGAGCGCGAGAACATTGCGGTCAGCGTCCCAGTAGGGCCCACCGGAGATCCGTACTCGATATCCAGCGGCCTGCAGCGGTCGGATGGCTTCGAAATCGAAGCCAACGGCCGGCCGCTTCCTGGCTGGGATATCAGCCTGGCGCTCAATCGCGTCGAATCGGAGTTCAAGGACCCCTTGGACCCGTTCTACGGCCGCACGCCGGGCGGCAGCGCCCGTTGGCAGGCGGCGATGTATACGGCTTACGAGCTGCAGACCGGTCCGCTCAAGGGCTTCGGCGCCGGTCTTACCGGCTTCGCTATCGACGATCGTGGTGTCAGCACCTTCATCGTCGGCACCATTCCCGGCTACGAGCGGCTCGATCTGAACGCGTTCTACAAGGGCTTCCGCGATGTCCAGATCGATCTGACCCTGCGCAACGTCACCAATGCCCGTTACATCGAAGGCGCGGATCGCAACAACGGCCTTGCCCAGTTCGGTTCGCCGACCGCGGTGCTGCTGAACTTGCGCTACCGTTTCGACGGCAAGCGTCGCTAAGGAACAGCAATGGCATCGGTTTCACATCCACCGTGGTACGTCGCGTCCCGCGTGCTGGCCAGCACGCTGGGCGGCTATGCGTTCACCTGGGGCTTCATCTCGCTCGGGGCGATGCTGCTGTTCGCGGCCGGCATGAACCTGGAAGAAGCGTCCAGCCTGTCTTCGATGCTCGGCTTTCTGGTGCTGCTGTGGGGCTTCTGCTGGGCGTTCGTCGCGGCCAGCCTGACGCGGGTCTGGTCAGTGCTGGCCGGTGGTGGCGTGGTGATGCCGGCGGCCGGCTGGGGGCTGTCGCGCGCGCTGATGTGAGGCGCTAGAGATGTTTCCGAATTTCCGCTTGTCGATGACCTGGCTGCACACCTGGTTCGGCCTGCTGCTGGGCTTCGTGCTGATGGTGGCGTTCTTCTTCGGCTCGCTGTCGGTGTTCGATCGCGAGATCGATCGCTGGGCGATTCCGGCAACGCGCATCGAAGCCAGGCCGATGCCGTCCTTCGACACCACGCTGGCGCCGATCTTCCGCACCATCACCGATCCTGATCCCGATGAATTAGCGGCCGCCAAGACGCGAGTCAGCCAGCCCTTGCCGGACAAGCTCGCGGTGATGACCTGGAGCGCGTTCACCACTCATCGTGATCCGGTGCTGCGCATGTTCGTCGAGTTCAAAGTGCCGAACTCGCCGCTGCCGGACGATCACATCCACGGCAGCATCACCATCGACCCGCGCGATGGCAAGCAGCTGCCGGAAAATCGTCTGGCGATCGGCTCCGAATTCTTCTATCCGATGCACTTCAGCCTGCATCTCAACTGGGCCGATATCGGTTACTGGATCGTCGGCTTCGCAGCACTGGCGATGCTGGCGGCGCTGGTGTCTGGCGTGGTCATGCACCGCAAGATCTTCCGCGAGTTCTTCACCTTCCGGCCGAACAAGAAGATTCAGCGCAGCACGCTGGATCTGCACAATCTCAGCGGCGTGGTAGCGCTGCCGTTTCATTTCCTGTGGGCGCTGTCCGGGCTGATCATCTTCGCCGGCCTGTATTTTCCGGTGCTGGGCACGATGATGCGGCCGCTGGCCGCGGCCCAGGAAAAGCTCGAGGCGACGCAGACCGGCCTGGATCTGGAGCCGTCCGGCACACCGGGCACGCTTGCTTCCGTCGACGGCATGGTCGCCGAGGCCAAGGCGATGTGGGTGGAGCGCGGGGTTCCGGGCGAAGTCGGTTTTCTGATCGTTCACCACGTCGGCAGCTCGAACGCCTATGTCAGCGTCTACCGTGACAACACCGATCGGGTCGGCGGCGGCCCGGGCCTGCACTTCCAGGGCTCCACCGGCAAGCTGATCCATGAAGATCCGCCGGAGGGCGCGGTGTCGACCGTCAACAGCTTCCTGATCGGCATGCATCTGCAGCGCTTCAAACACTGGACCCTGCGCTGGCTGATCTTTGCCGGCGGCATCCTGAGCAGCGTCTGCATCGTCACCGGCTTAGTGTTTTTCGTCGAGAAGCGCAAGCGCCAGCACTCCGAGCAACGCCGCAGCGGCGCCCGCTGGGCCGATGCGCTGGCGGTGACCACGGTGACCGGCATGGTCGTCGCCACGCTGGCGATCCTGGTTGCCAACCGACTGTTGCCGGAGGAACTGGCGCAACGCGATCTCTGGGAAAAGAGCACGTTCTGGGCGGCCTGGGCGCTGTGCCTGGTGCATGCGATCTGGCGTTCGTCCGCGGTGCTGAAGGCGCGTACTTCGCCAGCCTGGGCCGAGCAGTGCTGGGCCATCGTGGTGCTCGCCATCGGCGCGGTGCTGCTCAATGCGGTGACCACTGGCGATCACCTGTTCAAGACCTTGTCCGAGGGCTACTGGCCGGTCGCGGGCACCGATCTGATGATGCTCGCCTGCGCGGCGCTGGCCGCGATTGCTGCGCGCCGTCTGCAACGCCGCGCCACGGCGGCGGCGCGCGCGGTTGATCAAGACAGCGAATTACGAGAAGTCCGACATGCCTGATGCCGTTCTGCTGATCGCCGCGCTATTCACCGCCTGCCTCGGCATGGCCTGGCTGGCGCTGGCGATGGATGTGCACTGGAAGCAGGTCTGCGGATCAGCGTCGCCTTCGCCAGTGATCTCGAAGCTGCTCCGCGGCCTCGGCTTCGCGACCTTGCTGGCAGCGCTCCTGCTGTGCCTGGAAGCGGATACCGCGACGATGGCGGTGCTGGTCTGGATGATGGCGCTGGCGGTGGCTGCGGTCACCGTCGCCTTCGTGCTCAGCTGGCGGCCTCGGCTGCTGGCCGTGCTACTGCCGTGGCGGAGGCCGACCGCGCGCTGACCATCGGTGCTTGTGGATGCGAATCATTCTCAATAAAATGAGACAGCCAGCAATTTCCCATGCCAGCAAGCCCCTTGCCGTCACCGGAGATTCGCGTGCCCAAATATTCCGCCGGACTGGTTGTTGAACCATCCCGCCTGGTCTTCGATCTGGAGACCTTGCTGATCGATACCGTGGCCGGTGTTCAGCATGCGCTCGATGCCGTGGCGCGCAAGCAGCGCGCCAATTGGCGGCGGCTGCTGAACCTTGAAGATCTGCGTTCGACGCGTCTGGAAACGCTGCTTGCCGACATCGCCGGCTCAGCCGATCCCAAGCTGATCGAAAAGTTGAGCCAGGACTACTGGAAGCTGTACGAGCAGGAAAGTCGCTATCAGGCGCCGTTGCGCGAAGGCGCGATGGAACTGGTGGAAGCGCTCAGGGAGCAGGGCAGCGAGCTGCACTACATCACCACCCTGGGCCCGGAAGCGGCCACGCGGCTGACCCGTCATCACGCGCTCAATCGCATGATCACCTCGATCTACACCAGCCCCGCGCCGATCTGCGCTTATGCGCGCGCCGGCGTGTTCGGGCACTTCATTTCGGAGTCCGGCCATGCGCCGGAATCCTTCCTGCTGCTCAGCGACCACCTGCCGGAGTTGATGACTGCGCAGCGGCTTGGCGTGCCGGCGCTGGGCCTTGCCTACGGCCATGCGCCGCAGCTTGTCCTGGAAACCTTGCCCGGCGTGCTGGGCGTGGCCTCGTCGCCGGCTGATGTCATCGACTGGCTGAATGCGCGCAACCTCGCCAACCAGCACGTGCAGGCTGCCGCTACCCGTTACGCCGCCAGGCTGCACTGATTCCATCGCCTGTCCATGAATGACGTCGCCGAAACCACGCTCGACGCGGAAGCGCCGCTCGGCGAAACGCTGCAGTCCCTGCTGAACCGCGGCGATTCGGTCGGCGCGCTGGCGCTGTGTCGAGCGCGCATCGCGCAAGCACCTGATGGGCCGGACGCGCATCGTCATCTCGGCCAGATGCTGGCGGCGTCCGGCGCCTTCGATGCTGCGCATCGTCACGCCCGCCGCGCCTGCGAGCTGGCGCCGGACGATCCGCGCAGCTGGTCGGACCTCGGCCGTGTCCATGCGCTGGAAGGCAAGTTCGATGACGCAGCGCAGTGCTTCGCCGAAGCGATCCGCATCGACGATCGTCATGCCGATGCCTGGCACAACCTCGGCACGGCGCTGAAGAAACGCGGTGATCGTGACGGTGCTTTCAAGGCACTGAAGACTGCGTTGCTGATCGACCCCAGCCGCGCCGACACCTATCTGAATCTCGGCAATCTGCTGATCGATGCTGGCCAACTCGAAGACGCGCTGGAATGTTTCGAGCGCGCCGCGAGGCACGATCCGGCACTGGCCCGCGCACGCAGCCGGCTGGCTCAGTATTTCTCGCAGGCCGGCAAGGTCAAGCAGGCAGAATCGCTGTTCCGGCAGGCGCTGGGGCTCGATCCGGATCATCTGCAAGGCTGGTTCGGGCTAGGCCGCACCTTGGAAGATCTCGGCGAGGCCGAGGGTGCGCTCGGCTGCTATCTGCAGGTGCTGAACCGGCGCCCGCAGCATGCACAGGCGCTCGGCCAGTATCTGGCGCTGGTGCGCGACGAACCCGAAGCCGGCGTGCTGAGCATGGCGCGGACGCTGCTCGAAAATCCGGCCGTGAAAGACGAGGCGAGGGCGCTGATCGGCTATGGCCTCGTCAAGTTTCATGACCGACGCCAGGATTACGCGCAGGCCGCCGCGGCCGGCCTTGCCGGCAATGCCGCGCGCCGTCAGGCGAACGGGCCGCTGGATCGCGCGGCACTCAGCCAGCGCATCGACCGGATCATCGAAACCTTCGATGGCGCCTTCTTCGAAAGCCGCCGTCGTCTCGGTCTGGGCACCGATCAGCCGGTGTTCATCGTCGGCCTGCCGCGCTCCGGCACCACCTTGACCGAGCAGATTCTTGCGTCCCATCCGCTGCTTCATGGCGCGGGTGAACTGCCCGATCTGTCGCGGCTCGCCAATGGTGTGATCGGCAACGACGAAGAGCCTTGGCAGGCGGCGCAGAAGCTCGACGAGATGAGCAGCCGAACGCTGGCGCTGGATTATCTGAAAGCGCTGCGCGAAGACGCGCTGAAATCGGCCTCGCGTATCAGCGACAAGTCGCCGCTGAATTTCTTCCAGCTGGCCTTCGCCGCGCTGCTGTTTCCGAATGCCCGAGTCGTCCACTGCATCCGCGATGGCCGCGACAATGCCCTGTCGATCTGGATGGAAAACTTCAGCCCCGATCAGCGCTACGCCACCGATTTCGACGATCTCGCCTTCTTCCGCCAGCAGTACCTGCGGCTGATGGCGCACTGGCGCCAGGTGCTGCCGCTGAAGATCCTCGAGCTGCGCTACGAAGACACCGTGGCCGATCTCGAAGGCCAGGCGCGGCGGCTGATCGGTTTTCTCGATGCGCCTTGGGATGCGCGCTGTCTGGCTTTCCACAAGGCCGAACGCGCGGTGCAGACACCGAGCCGCTGGCAGGTGCGACAGCCGATCTACACGAAGTCTGTCGCGCGCTGGAAAGCCTACGCCGAGCATCTGCCGGCACTGGATCGAGCGTTCCGCGACGATCAAGCAGGAGAACCGTGCTGATGAGAATCCCAGCCTTATTGGCGCCGCTGGCGCTGCTGCTCGCCGCCTGCAGCGTAACGCCGCCCGCCGCCGCACCCGTTGCCGACACTGCCCGTTTCAATGCCGATCGGAAGGCGATCCTGGCAATGGCCGGCGAGTTCAAGGTGGCCTTCCAGTTCGATGAGGACGTGCCGCTGAAAGCCGGTTACAAGCCGCACGAACCGCATCGCAGCGGCGCCTTCGAGTTCGTCGAAGTGCTCGAAGACAGCAGCACGCGGATCGTCCTTCAGCATGTGCTGGTGATCGGTGACGATGTGATCAAGCACTGGCGGCAGGACTGGCAATACCAGCGCACGCGTCTCTGGGCCTACACCGGCGATGACACCTGGGCGCGTCGTGATCTCGGCGCGGCCGAGGCCGCCGGCACCTGGACGCAGGCGGTCTGGCAGGTCGATGACAGCCCGCGCTATGCCGGCATCGGCCGCTGGACGCATGAGGGCGGCGTGTCGTCGTGGACTTCGGAAGTGGAATGGCGGCCCTTGCCGCGCCGCGAACTGACCACCCGCAACGACTACGACAAGCTCACCGGCAGCAATCGCCAGACCATCACGCCGACCGGCTGGGTGCACGAGCAGGACAACCTGAAGATCGATCGCAAGGCCGCTGGCGGTGAACAGGTGCTGACCCACGAACGCGGCCTGAACACCTACACCCGGATCAGCGATTACGACTTCAGCAAGGGCCGCCAGTACTGGCAGGAAACCCGCGACTACTGGGCCGTGGTTCGCCAGGCCTGGGACGACCGCTTCGCCAGGCACGATCGGCTGGTGATCCACGCCGCGCAGGGCGAGGAGCGGCTGTATCAATCGATGTTCGAGCAGGCCGAGGCGCTGAGCAATCAGAAGATGGCCGCTGCCGAAATGCGCAGCTGGATCGACCGCGTGCTCGATCGCTTCGTCGAGCCCTCGCAACTCGCGGCCAGGACGCCGTGAACTGCGCTTCCTTTCACCCGGCGCGCGCAGCGTCGATGTTGCCGCCGCCAAGGATGACGGCCAGCAGCACAGTCAATGGCGACTGACTGCGCCCTCCAATTCCCTCACCGACCTCGTGCCGGTGCCTGCCTTCCCCCGAGACAAACGACTTCCATGCCCCTGCTTTCCCGAATCTCCTGCGCCGCGCTGGCCTTTTCCGCAACCCACGTGCTTGCCGCGCCTGAGGCTGCAACGCCGCCCGTGTCAGCAACGACGGCCGATGCTCCGGCGACAGCCAGCGAAGAAGCCGTGCAACTCGAAACTGTGGTGGTCAGCGCCAGTGCCGATGCGTCGGCGCAGGGCCTGTCGCGGGCCTATGCGGGTGGTCAGGTGGCACGTGGAGGAAGGGCCGGCATCCTCGGCACGCGGGACAATCTCGAAACGCCGTTCTCGATCACCAGCTACACCAATGCGCTGATCCAGGATCGCCAGGCGAAGAGCGTCGGCGACGTGCTGCAGTCCGATTCCGGCGTGCGCGTAGCGCGTGGCTTCGGCAACTTCCAGGAGTCGTACATCATCCGCGGCTTCGTCCTCGGCTCGGACGATGTCGCCTACAACGGTCTGTACAGCCTGCTGCCACGGCAGTACATCGCCACCGAACTGTTCGAGCGCGTGGAAGTGCTGCGGGGTGCCTCGGCGTTCCTGACTGGTGCCAATCCCGGCGGTGGCGGCATTGGCGGCGCGATCAACCTGCTGCCGAAGCGCGCGCCGAACGATCCGCTGACCCGCTTCACCGCCGGCACCGGCAATGGCCCCTATGGCAGCGGCGCGCTCGACGTGGCCCGCCGCTTCGGTACCGACAATGCCTTCGGCGTGCGCATCAACGCGGCCTATCGCGATGGCGATACCGCGGTCGATGACGAACAGGCGAAGCTCGGCCTGGTCTCGATCGGGCTCGACTGGCGCGGCGATTCGGCACGCCTGTCCGGCGACATCGGCTACCAGAACAACCAGCTCGACCAGACTCGCACCAACATCCAGCTCGGTGCCGTGACCCGCGTGCCCGATGCGCCGGACGCCAGCAAGAACTACGCGCAACCCTGGTCGTACTCGAACGAGCGCGATCTGTTCGGCACGCTGCGTGGCGAGTACGACATCATCAAGAACCTCACCGCCTACGCGGCCTATGGCTTGCGTCGCAGCAAGGAAGCGAACTCGCTGGCCAACATCACGGTCACCGATGCCGACACCGGCGCAGCCAATACCTCGCGCTTCGACAACACCCGCAAGGACCGTGTCGATACCGGCGAAGTCGGCCTGCGAGGCAAGCTGGCGACCGGGCCGGTCAATCACGAACTGGTGTTCGCCGCGTCCTACTTCGAGGCCGAGAAGGACAACGCCTATGCCTTCGATTTCTTCAACACCTTGGCGACCAATCTATACACGCCGACCGAGTCGCCACGTCCGGATTTCAGCGCCAACACCTTCGTCGGCAACGAACTCGATAATCCGGAACTGACCAATCGCACGACGCTGACCAGCTATGCCATCGGCGATACGCTGGATTTCCTCGACAAGCGCCTGCTGCTGACGCTCGGCCTTCGCCATCAGACGCTGAAGGTGGAGAACTACGCCTACACCACCGGTGAGCCTGCTCCGGTTTACGACGACTCGCGGCTGAGTCCATCGGTTGGTCTGGTGATCCGCGCGACCAAGCAGATTTCGCTGTACGCGAACTACATCGAAGGTCTGACCCAGGGCGACACCGCACCGAGTCAGGCCACGGCAACGCCGGGCAAGGTGCTGGCGCCGTATGTGTCGCGGCAGAAGGAAGTGGGCATGAAGTTCGATGCCGGCAAGCTCGGCGGCGGTCTGGCGCTGTTCACCACCAAGCGGCCAAGTGGCCTGGTCAACGCCCAGAACGAATTTCAGGCCGGCGGCCAGGATCGTCATCAGGGTGCCTAGTTGAACGTCTACGGCATCGCGGCCCCCGGTCTGAAAGTGCTCGGTGGTGTGACCTGGCTCGACGCCGAGCAGAAGACGACGAGTGGCGGCGCGACTGACGGCAATCGCGTGATCGGCGTGCCGCGCATCCAGAGCAACATCGGCCTCGAATGGGCGCTGCCGGTACTGCCCGACATGGCGCTCGATACGCGCTTCGTGCAGACCGGTGCCAGCTACTACGACTCGGCCAATGCGCTGCGCGTACCGGGCTGGGCGCGGATCGATCTCGGTGCGCGTTATCGCATCGACGTCAGTGGCCACGAGCTGACCCTTCGTGCCCGCATCGATAACGTCACTGACAAGGACTACTACGCCTCGGCCGGCGGTTTCACCGGGCTGGGCTATCTCGTGGTCGGCGCGCCGCGCAGCTTCGTGTTCAGCGTCGCCGTCGATCTCTGAAGCCTGCCGTCATGCTCGCGATGCAGCCGAAGTTCTTGCCCCGCGTCGCCAGTTCGCTGGCGCCGACGATGCGAACCGTGAGCCGCGTGCTGCTGGCGGTGGTCGGGGCTTACTTCTTCACCACCGCGAGCGTGATGCTCGCGGCGCGCGGCATCGCGGACCTCGGCTTGTTCAGCCGCAGCGATGCGGTGGTGCTCGCCGCGATGTTCGGCTTCCTGCTCTATCTGGGCTTGCTGCTGTGGGCGTTCGCCGAGCGGCGGTTGTGGCGGTTGGCGATCGTGCTGGGTGGCGGCACGCTGCTGCTGCACGGTGCCGCCTCGCTGCTGCAGACGCCGGCCTGAGCCCGCAAAGAACTCGGTCATGGATGACACCTTCCGCAAATCGATGGGCTGGCTGCACACCTGGGCCGGCGTGGTGCTGGGCAGCGTGATGTTCGCGATGTTCTGGATGGGATCGTTAAGCGTGTTCGATCGCGAAATCGACCGCTGGATGATGCCCGCCACCCGGCTCGCAGCACCGCCAGCGGATTTCTCGCTGGATCGCAGCGTGCTGCCGATCGCCCGGGAACTGGCGGCCGCTTCGCCACAGTGGGGCATCAGCTTGCCAACCGAGCGCACGCCGGTGCTGCGGCTCAACTACGTCGGCGCCGACAAGCAGCGCATGCGCCGTGATTTCGATCCAACGACGGGCGCACTGATTGCCGATCAGGGCACGCTCGGCGGCACCGGTTTCATCTATCCGTTCCACTACATGCTGCACATCAAGTGGCGGCAGATGGGTTACTGGATCGTTGGCGTGACGGCGATGGCGATGCTGGTGCTGCTGGTCAGCGGCGTGATCATCCACAAGAAGATCTTCACCGACTTCTTCCTGTTCCGGCCGAAGAAGCAGTTGCAGCGCGCCAGTCTCGATCTGCACAACCTCAGCGGCGTGCTCGGCCTGCCGTTCCATTTCGTCATGGTGCTGTCGGGCCTGATCATCTTCATGGGTATCTATTTCCCGACGGCACCGCTGCTCACTTACGCCGATACGCCGGATGCGAAGAAGGCGTTCACTGACGATGCCTACGGCCGCTATAACCGTGACAAGGCCAATCAACCGGGCACCCTGGCGTCGCTCGACGCGATGATCGCCAGCGCCGAAAAGCAGT
>NZ_CAISIQ010000096.1 GCF_903885465.1 uncultured Nevskia sp. | reverse complement strand
GAGTTTTTCTTCTTTTGCACTGCGGTGAATGACTGTTGTTGCGGTGCAGTATAAGCACGGTCGGTGGCGAGGTCAAGAAATACGGCTCACCATTTATCGTTGCAAATCAGCCGCTTGTCGCAGACGCACAAAATATTTGACGGAACCGTCAAAAATAATTGATTGCCGGGATCGAACTTCGATCGGCGACTGGTCAGGGGCAGAAATGCCCCGAGCCTTTTGAAATCAAGCGCTTGGCTCGGTATCGGCGCTTATCGTGCCGGGCCGCCGATCTGATGGACTCCTAGCCGCGTGGCGGCAGCACCGCATGCACCACGTCGATGAACGCCCGCAGCAGCGCGGATTCATCGTCGGCGCGGCGGATCATGCAGAGATCGATCTGGGCCTCGGTCGCTTCCAGTGGCACGTAGACGACCCCGGGCAGGCGCAGGGTCAGCGCCGAATCGCTGGCCAGGGTCAGGCCGAAGCCTGATGACACCAGCGCGATCGCGGTGACCACGTCGTCCACTTCCTGAACGATCTGCGGAGTCAGATGGCGGCTGTGGAACATGCTCAAGACCTGATCGATGAAGCTCGGTCGCGAGGTGCGTGGATAGACGATCAGCGGTTGGTCGGCGAGATCATCGAAGTTCAGCTGCTCGCGTTTCGCGAACGGATGCGCTTCGTGCACCGCCACGTTCAGCTGCTCGTGCAACACCACATCCCAGAGCAGGCCGACCTCCTCGACGAAGAAGCGATTGAAGCCGACGGTCAGCCGCCGCTCGCGCAGCGCCCGGATCTGCCCGGCGCGGTCGAGGTTATGCAGCACGATGTCGACTTTCGGATAGGCCAGCCGGAACGCCTGGATCACCCGCGGAATCGCATCGAACACCGCCGAGCCGAACACCCCGATATCGAGCCTGCCGAGCTGCCCCTGCGCGGCCATCTGGGTGCGGTCGATGGCTTGTTCGGCGAGCGCCAGCAGGTTGCGCGCTTCTTCGTAGAACACCGCGCCGGCGGCGGTCAGTTCAACGCCACGCGGCTGCCGCTCGAGCAGGGAAACGCCGAGCAGTTCCTCCAGCTGCTGCACCTGACGGGTCAGCGGCGGCTGTGAGACATGCAGCCGCTGAGCCGCCGCGCGAAAGCTTTTCGACTCGACGACAGCCGTGAAGTAGCGCAGGTGCCGGAACTCGATGGGGCCGAATTTCATACCAAAGGTGATTCACGCGGCTCGGGCTTGAGCTGCGGAACGATACCGCTCGGGTATCGCAACGGCAAACCAAAAGTAATGGACGGTATAGGTCGAACGGCCTACCTTTTCGATCACGCGCAGTACTCGCTGCGCCAGCTAGACGATGTCCGTACAACGCCCGCAGAGGCGCTGACGCATGACGAGGAGAGAGCCTGATGCAGCATCGCATCACCATCGAAGGCAGCAGTGCCGAATTCGCCTGTCGCGGCGATCAGTCGGTGCTCGATGCGATGGCGGGGCGCAGCAATGCCTCGATCGCAATCGGCTGCCGCAGCGGTGGTTGTGGTGTCTGCCGCGTGCAGGTGCTGTCCGGCAGCTACGAGCTGGGCGTGATGAGCATCGACGAAGTCACCCATGAATGCCGCAGCAAGGCGATCGTGCTCGCCTGCCGTCTGACACCCACCAGCGATCTCCATCTCAAGGCGCTCGGCAAACGCGTCAACCGCTGCGCGCAGATGAGCACGGCGGAATTGATCCGCAGCCTGACGACACGCAGCAGCAGCCAGCCCTCATCCACCGGAACGCCGTCATGAGCACGCCCTTGTCCGTGGCCCGTCCGGTCATTCATCACGCGGCGGCGATGCGGGTGGCCGCGGCTGCTGTCGCCAAGGCCGAAGCGCTGGGCATCAACGTCTGCGTTGCTGTTGTCGACAGTTCCGCTCGCCTGGTCGCCTATCTGCGAATGCCCAATGCCTTCCTGATCTCGGACGAGGTCAGCATCGCCAAGGCAAAGAGCGTGGCTTCTGCAGCTGGCCTGCCGGCCGAAGTCGTCGAAGGTGCTTTTGCCGCCGAACGTCCGCAGGTGCGAGAAGGCCTGCTCAACATTGCCGGTTTCACCTTGATCCGTGGCGCACTGCCGCTGCGTGACGATGAGCTGGTGATCGGCTCCGTCGGTGTTTCCGGCGGCTCTGAAGCGCAGGACGTTCTGTGCGCCGAAGCCGCTGTCGCAGCACTCCATTCCTGAACGCGAAGACCCCACTCATGGCCAACGATCCCTCCGCCGCCGGCGCGCCTCCTGTCGCTGCCGCCGCACTGAAAAGCTTCAAGCACTTCATCAACGGCGAGTTCGTCGACAGCCAGAGCGGCAAGTCCTTCGAGAAGCGTTCGCCGGCGGATAACGCGCTGATCGGCCACGTGCAGGAAGGTGGCCAGCCCGAGATCGATGCCGCCGTTGCTGCCGCCAAGGGTGCGATGGAAGGTCCGTGGGGCCGGATGAGCATCGATGAGCGCGCCGCCCTGCTGCACAAGGTTGCCGACGAGATCACGCGCAGATTCGGCGATTTCGTCGCCGCCGAAATGGCCGATACCGGCCAGCCGAAATCGATGATGGAGCACGCCTTCATCCCGCGCGGCGCGGCCAACTTCAAGATCTTTGCCGACGTGGTCAAGAACGTCGCCACCGAAAGCTTCATGACGCCGACGCCGGATGGCGCCGGCGCCTTGAATTACGCGCTGCGTGTGCCGAAAGGCGTGATCGGCGTGATCTGCCCCTGGAATGCGCCGCTGCTGCTGATGACCTGGAAGGTCGGCCCGGCCATGGCCTGCGGCAATGCGGTGATCGTCAAGCCGTCCGAAGAAACCCCGGGCACCGCGACCCTGCTCGGCGAAGTGATGAACGCGGTTGGCGTGCCGAAGGGCGTCTACAACGTCGTTCACGGCCTCGGCCCGAACTCGGCTGGCGAATTCCTCACCCGGCATGAAGGCGTCGCCGCGATCACCTTCACTGGCGAAACCCGCACCGGTGCCGCGATCATCAAGAACACCGCGGAAGGTATTCGCGATGTGTCCTTCGAGCTCGGCGGCAAGAATGCCGGCCTGATCTTCGCCGACTGCGATTTCGATGCTGCCATCGAAGGCACGATGCGCTCGGTGTTCCTGAACTGCGGTCAGGTCTGCCTCGGCACCGAACGGCTATACGTCGAGCGGCCGATCTTCGACAAGTTCGTTGCTGCCCTGAAAGCCAAGGCCGAAGCGCTGAAGCTCGGCCCTTCCGAAGAGAAGGGCGTGACCCTGGGCCCGCTGATCTCGAAAGAACACCAGGGCAAGGTGCTGTCCTATTACGCCAAGGCCAAGGCGGAAGGCGCGACCATCGTCACCGGTGGCGGCGTGCCGGACATGGCGGGCGCACTGGCCAACGGTTCCTGGGTGCAGCCGACGATCTGGACCGGCCTGCCGGAAACCGCGAGCGTGATCCGAGAAGAGATCTTCGGGCCCTGCTGCCACATCACGCCGTTCGATGACGAGGCCGATGCGATCCGCATGGCCAATGACACCAAGTACGGCCTGTCGACCGCGATCTGGACCAGCAACCTGTCCCGCGCTCATCGCGTGGCGGCCAAGGTCGAAGTCGGCATCACCTGGATCAACAGCTGGTTCCTGCGCGATCTGCGCACGCCCTTCGGCGGCAGCAAGCAATCCGGCATCGGCCGCGAAGGCGGCGTGCATTCGCTGGAGTTCTACACCGAGCTGCGCAACGTCTGCGTGAAGCTGTAGGGCGGGAAAGCGGCCGGCTTTTTGGCCGCGCATCCCGCCGGATTGGATGAGTTTGAACGCCGGGTGAACTCAGTCTCATGACGAGTTCACTGTAAACGGTGGGATGCGCGGTGAAGCCGCTTTCCCACCCTACGAAAGAGAGATGAACATGGACGGCAAGACCGGCTTCACCGAAGCCCAGATTCAGCATTACGGCGACGAGCTCTACAACGCGCTGATCACTCGCACCACCGTTGCGCCGCTGCTGGCGCGCGAGCCGCTGATCACCATCGACGATGCCTATCGCATCCAGCAGCGCATGGTCGCGCGGCGCCTCGAAGCCGGCGAGCACATCGTCGGCAAGAAGATCGGCGTCACCTCGAAAGCGGTGCAGGACATGATCGGCGTCACTCGCCCGGACTTCGGCCAGCTGACCTCCGGCATGGCTTTCGTCGAAGGCCAGGACGTATCGCTGGCCGGCCTGATCCAGCCGAAGGCGGAAGCCGAAGTGGCCTTCGTGCTCAAGCACGATCTTAACGGCCCGGGCATCACGGCGACCGACGTGATCCGCGCTACGGACTACGTCGTCGCCTGCTTCGAGATCGTCGACAGCCGCATCACCGACTGGAAGATCAAGATCCAGGACACCGTGGCCGACAACGCCTCCTGCGGTGTCTATCTGCTCGGCAAGGCGAAGAAGAAGCCGACCGATCTCGATCTGAACCTCGCCGGCATGGTGCTCGAACGCAATGGCGATCTGTTCTCCACCGCGGCCGGCGCTGCGGTGCAGGGCGGGCCGGTCAATGCGGTCGTGTGGCTGGCCAACACGCTCGGTGCGCTTGGCATTCCGTTCAAGGCCGGCGAAGTGATCCTGTCCGGCTCGCAGTCCTCGCTGATTCCGGTGGTCGCTGGCGACCACATGCGTTGCACCGTCGGGGGCTTGGGCTCCTGCGACATTCGTTTTGTCTGATCGAAAGAAAACTCCAATGCTCGACACCACGATCATCAACAAGCTGACCGACCGCGTGCTCAACGCGCAGGATCACGCGACCACCATGACCAAGCTCACCGACGAATATCCGTCGATGAGCATCGAAGATGGTTACGCGGTGCAGGACGAACTGCGCCGCCGCTGGATCGCCCGCGGCGATCGCTGCGTCGGCTTGAAGGCCGGTCTGACCTCGAAAGCGAAGATGCTGCAGATGGGCGTCGACGTGCCGAGCTTCGGCATCCTGATGGCCAGCTTCTCGCGCCCGGAGAACAGCGTGATCGACATCAAGGAACTGGTCCATCCGCGAGTGGAAGCCGAGATCGCTTTCGTGACCAAGGCCGAACTCAAGGGCGACATCACCGTCGAGCAGGTGCTGGCGGCGACCGACTACATCATCCCGGCCGTCGAAGTCATCGACTCGCGCTACGAGAAGTTCAAGTTCGATCTGGTCAGCGTGATCGCCGACAACGGTTCCTCGTCGCGTTACGTCACCGACGGTCGGCCGCGCGATCCGCGTGAAATGGATCTGCGCACGATTGGCGTCGTGATCGAGAAGAACGGTGAAATCATGGCGCTCGGTGCCAGCGCCGCCGTGCTGAATCATCCGGCCAATGCCGTGGTGATGCTGGTCAAGCACTTGGCCTCCCGTGGCGAAGTGCTGCCGGCGGGCAGCTATGTGATGACCGGTGGCATTACCGAAGCGATCCCGGTTTCAGCCGGCGATTGCATCACCGCGCGCTTCCAGGACATGGGTTCGGTGTCCTTCCGTTTCGTCTGAGTTTCACAACCAAACAAGGCCGCAGAGCCGCGATGGAGGAGACTGCAATGTTCGTGAAGAATGCCTGGTACAACGCCGGCTGGGACTACCTGTTCACGCAGAGCCAGAAGAACTCGCTCACCCAGGCCAAGGGTGCGCTGGTGGCTCGCAAGATCGCCGGTGAACGAGTGGTGCTGTATCGCAAGCCTACCGGTGCGATCGTGGCGCTCGAAGACCGTTGCGCGCATCGTCAGGCCGCGCTGTCGATGGGCCAGAAGGAAGGCGACAACATCCGTTGCATGTACCACGGCCTGCGCTTCGGCCCGGACGGCAAATGCAACGAGATTCCCGGTCAGGACCACATTCCGCCGCGCGCCTGCGTGCGTGCCTTCCCGGTCGTTGAGCGTGACAACTGGGTCTGGGTCTGGATGGGCGATCCGGCCAAGGCCGATGAAAAGCTGATCCCGCATGCCATCGGTCCGAGTGATCCGGACTGGAACGTCAAGACCTCGCAGATGCACGTCAATGCCAGCTACCGCCTGGAGATCGCCAACCTTGCCGACCTGACCCATCTGGTCTGGGTCCATCGCGACACGCTGGGTGCGCCGGATCCGATGACGCGTGAAAAGTACACACACATCAAGCCGACGTTCACGATGCTGCCGAACGGCATGCGCACCGAATACGTGGTGCGCAAGTCGCCGATCAGCACCTTCCTCTCGCACCTGTTCCCGCCGGGCACGCTGTTCGATCTGCACTTCGACGTCACCCACACGATCCCCTGCACCTGGGTGCTGCATTTCCGTGTGCATATCGCCGACGACCGCGACGAAGGCGCACCGACCGGCTCGATGATCGCCGACACCTGGACTTCGCAGGCGGTGACGCCGAACGATGCCGAATCGGTCGACTACTACTACTCCTGGGGCGCGGCAAAGCACTGCGAATTCCCGGGCCTGTCCGAACTGCTGCGCGACAACCTCGACGATGCCTTCACCGAGGATCGCCAGGTGCTGGAAGCGCAGCATATCCGCGTCAGCGAGCGGCCGGACTTCCAGACCGTGTCGATCATTCACGATGCCGGCCCCTCGAAGATGCTGCGTCTGCTCGACGAGATGCTGCGTGCCGAAGCCGGCGACAGCGCGACGGCGAGCCATACGGCCGCCCGCGCCGAACCTGCGATGGCCTGAGGAGACAGCCCCATGAAAGCTCTTCAGAACGTCTGGTATGTCGCCGCGATATCGACCGAGGTCGACGCCACTGCGCTGTTCCACCGCAAGATTCTCGACACCTCCATCCTGATTTACCGGAAACAGGACGGTACGCCGGTCGCGATGCATGACCGTTGTCCGCATCGTTTCGCGCCGTTGCATCTCGGCAAGCGCGTCGGTGACGAAGTGTCCTGCCTCTACCACGCCCTGCGCTTCGACTGCTCTGGCCGCTGCACGCACAACCCGCATGGCACCGGCGCAACGCCGCCGAGTGCGCGCGTGCGCGTCTACCCGCTGCTGGAACGCTATGGCTTCATCTGGATCTGGATGGGCGAGGCCGCTGCAGACGCTTCAAAACTGCCGGACTTCAGTCCGCTCGAGGAAGGCCATCCCAACGCGGTGGCTGCGACCTACATGCACATGAAAGCGAACTACGAGTTGATCACCGACAACGTGATGGACTTGAGCCATATCGATCACGTGCATGGCGAGATCATCACCACCCGCGGCCAGCTGTCGCCGCTGACGCCAAAGCTGAGTGAGACGTCGACCACCGTCACCTCGCGATCCGAGTGGACGCAGCAGCCGCCGCTGATGATCTTTTCGCCGTTCATGCCGGAGCCGCTGGGCCCCGCGCGGCATTACTTCGAGATCACCTGGACGGCGCCGGCCAACATCCAGCTGTCGGTCGGCGCGGTGCAGGACCCGACTAAGAATCTCGATCTCATCGACTGCGTCGGCCAGTACGACCTGCATACCTGTACGCCGGAAAGCGCCGACACCACGCACTACTTCTTCGCGACGCGACGCAATCATCTGGTCGAAGACGGCGAGTACAACAAGGCCAAGATCCAGGCCATGCATGCCGCCTTCGAGACCGAGGACGGACCGGTCATCGAAGCCGTGCACGCCGAGATGGGCACCGATGATTTCTTCGGTTTGCATCCGGTGCTGATCTGCAATGACGCCGGCCCGATCAAGGTCCGACGCCTGCTGCGCAAGATGATCGACGCCGAAGGACAAGTGCCGGCTGCGAGTCGTCGCGTGTATGCGATGTCCGCCGTCGAAAGTCCCTGAATCCACTTCCCGAGAACCCTCATGCCCATCATCCAGTTCAACCTGCTCGAAGGCCGCACGGTCGAGCAGAAACGCAGGCTCGCACAGCGCGTCACCGAGACCGTCGTCGAGGTGCTTGGCGTCAAGCCTGAGAACGTCCGCATCCTGATTCACGAGATGGGCGGCGAAGACTTTTCGGTCGGTGGCGTCACCGCAGCTCAGAACGGCAAGATGCCGGCGCCGGCTGCCGTGAACGGCATCAATGGCCAGTTGCATCGGGAGGCCGCCGCATCATGAAAAAGATCCGTTGTGCCTTGATCGGCTCCGGCAACATCGGCACCGATCTGATCTACAAGATCCAGCGCTCGCCGCTGCTCGAACCGGTGTGGATGGTCGGCATCGATGCGAATTCCGAAGGTCTCAAGATGGCTCGGGACATGGGCCTGAAGACCACGCATGAAGGCGTCGACGGCTTGCTGCCACATGTGCTCGAAGACGGCATCCAGATCGCCTTCGATGCTACCAGCGCCTACGTCCACAAATCGAACTCGGACAAGCTGACCGCGCTCGGCGTGATGATGATCGATCTCACGCCAGCGGCGATCGGCCCGCTGTGTGTACCGCCGGTGAATCTCGCCGAGCACGCCGCCAAGGGCGCGATGAATCTCAACATGATTTCCTGCGCCGGCCAGGCGACGATCCCGATCGTCCGCGCCGTGTCGAGAGTGCAGAGCGTGAGCTATGCCGAGATCATCGCCAGTGTCGCCTCGAAATCGATCGGCCCCGGCACCCGCGCCAATCTCGATGAGTTCACCTACACGACCTCGAATGCCATCGAAGTCGTCGGTGGCGCGCGCCAGGGCAAGGCGCTGGTGGTGGTCAATCCGGCCGAGCCGCCGATGATGATGCGCAACACCATCTACTGCCTGACCGACGACAAGCCGGACGAGGCTGCCATCCGCGAATCGGTGCAGCAGATGATCGGCGAAGTGCAGAAGTACGTGCCCGGCTATCGCCTGGTCAACGGTCCGGTGTTCGACGGCAACAAGGTGGCCGTGTTCATGGAAGTGAAGGGCCTCGGTGATTACCTGCCGACCTACGCCGGCAACCTCGACATCATGACCGCCGCTGCGACGCGCACTGCGGAGATGTTCGCTGAAGGAATCCTTGCGGGACGCATCAAGTTGAAGGAGGCAGCATGAACAACGACGGCTTCATCGACCTCAAGGGCCGCAAGGTCCTGATCCATGACATGAGCCTGCGCGATGGCATGCACGCCAAGCGCGAGCAGATTTCCACAGCACAGATGGTCGCGGTTGCTTCGGCGCTCGACGCTGCCGGCGTGCCGCTGATGCAGGTCGCCCATGGCGGCGGCCTCGGTGGCAATTCGCTGCAGCACGGCTTCGCCATGCATTCCAACGAGGAGTACTGGACTGCGGTGATGCCACACATCAAGCGCTCCAAGGTTTCGGTGCTGCTGATCCCGGGCATGGGCACGATGAAGGAGCTGCAGTCGGCCTACGACCACGGCGTGCGCAGCGTCAGCGTGGCGACTCACTGCACGGAAGCCGATACCACGCCGCAGCACATCGCCTACGCCCGCAAGCTCGGCATGGACACCGTCGGCTTTCTGATGATGGCGCACCTGAACACGCCGGAAGGTCTGGCGGTGCAGGGCAAGTTGATGGAGAGCTACGGCGCGGAGTGCGTCTACGTCACCGACTCGGCCGGCTACATGCTGCCGGAGGATGTGAAGCGCCGCGTGCGTGCCTTGCGTGAAGTGCTGAAGCCGGAAACGCAGATCGGCTTCCACGGTCATCACAACCTCGGCATGGGCATCGCCAACTCCATTGCTGCGATCGAGGAAGGTGCTTCGCGCATCGATGCCTCGGTGGCCGGCCTCGGTGCCGGTGCCGGCAACACGCCGCTGGAAGTGTTCGTCGCGGTCTGCGATCGCATGGGCATCGATACCGGCTGCGATCTGTTCAAGCTGATGGACATGGCCGAAGACCTGATCGTGCCGATGATGGATCAGATGGTGCGCGTTGATCGCGCGTCACTGACCCTGGGTTTCGCAGGCGTCTATTCCACGTTCCTGCTGCATGCCAAGCGTCTCGGCGCCAAGTACGGCCTGCCGGCGCGCGACATTCTCGTCGAGCTTGGCAAACGCAAGATGATCGGCGGCCAGGAAGACATGATCGAAGACACGGCGCTGACCATGGCGCGCGAGCGCGGTCTGCTCAACGACAAAGCGGCCTGAACGGAATCGAGCCGCGAAGATTTTTCACCGAATGCAGCAGCCAACGACCGAATCCGGTCAGCGATAAAGCGAGGAGAAAGCATATGTCTATGAGAGGCGTCCTGAGAGTCGGCGAGATCGCGATCCGCGTCACCGACATGAAGAAATCGAAACACCATTACGACCACATCATGGGTCTGCATGAAGTGCTCGAAGACGCCGAAGGGCGCGTCTACTACAAGTGCTGGGACGAGCACGACCATCACTCGATCGTGCTGATTCCCAGCAACCGACCAGGCATGGATTACTTCGCGTTCAAGGTTTACGACGACGCGACGCTCGATCGTCTGGAACCGAAGATCAAGGCCTTCGGCATCGAGGTGAAGCACATCGCTGCCGGGGTTTATCCGAAGAGCGGCCGCCGTCTGGAGTTCGTGCTGCCATCTGGCCACACGATGCAGCTCTATGCGCACAAGGATCAGATCGGCAACACCATGGGTCTGCACAACCCGGGTGTGGTGCCCGACGACGGCGTGGTCCGCGGCCTCAACATCAACCGTCTCGATCATCTGCTGCTCGGTGGCGACAATCTCGACGAGTGCGTGAAGCTGTTCACCGAAGTGTTCGAGTTCGACCTGTCGGAAAAGCTCATCCACCATGAAGCGAAGATTTCGCTCGCCGTGTTCCTGAGCTGCTCGACCACGCCGCACGACATCGCTTTCGTGCTGCAGCCGGAGAAGAACAAGTTCCACCATGCCTCGTTCCTGCTCGAATCGGCGCACGACGTGGTCAAGGCCGCGGATCGCATCGGCAAGTATCGGGTGCCGGTCGATGTCGGCCCGAACCGTCACGGCGTGACGCGCGGCTCGACGATCTACTTCTTCGATCCCAGCGGCAATCGCAACGAAGTGTTCGCCGAAGGCTACATCCACTACCCGGACACACCGACCCTGGTCTGGGATACCACCGAACTCGGCGCGGCAACTTTCTCGCAGGACTTCACCCCGCGCGAAAGCTTCCTGAACGTGTTGACCTGAGTCTCGCGGCTTCCAGCAGCATCCAGGGGCGGGCTCAGGCCCGCCCTTTTTTCATCTGACGAAAACTCATGAACCAGAAACAGGACATCGCCATCGTCGTCGGCGCCACCGGCGCGATGGGCCAGGTCATCGCGCGTCGTCTGGCGGCACGCGGACTGAAAGTGATCGCCGTCGCTCGCAGTGCCGACAGCGTCGCCGCGCTTGCATCAGGGCAGCCGAACATCGTGGCCTGCGTGGCCGACATCGCGTCGG
>NZ_CAISIQ010000095.1 GCF_903885465.1 uncultured Nevskia sp. | reverse complement strand
CGGTTCGAGTGCGGCGATGATGTCGACCAGCTGGTCTGGATCGGTCTCGTTGACTTCGATATCGAAGACATCGATGCCGGCGAATTTCTAGAACAGCACTGCCTTGCCTTCCATCACCGGCTTGGCCGCCAGCGGGCCGATGTTGCCGAGGCCGAGCACGGCGGTGCCGTTGGTGATCACCGCGACGAGGTTGCCGCGCGCGGTGTAGCGATAGGCATTGAGCGGATCGGCGGCGATTTCCTCGCAGGCGGCGGCAACGCCAGGCGAGTAGGCGAGCGCCAGATCGTGCTGGTTGGTGAGCTGCTTGGTGGCGGTGACCGCCAGCTTTCCGGGAATCGGGAACTCGTGATAATCCAGGGCGGCCTGGCGCAGGCTTTCGCGGACCTTGCTTGCGATCGGTGTGTCCTGGCTCATGGGTCTCTCGGTGTGCGGAACGAAGGGCGCGGCGATTATAGGAGCCGCATGGCGACGAGCCGGCTGGCAGCGGCTAGTACATTCGGGTTAGGCGGCACGGCAGTTACTACCATCCGGCTATTCCGTGAAGGTGGTTGCACGGCGCAGGATCAGCTCATACCCAGGAAGGCTTGAAACCATGAGCCGCCGCAACCCGCGATCAGGAGACACATGAGCACTTCAACGCAGGCATCCAGCAACTCATCCAGGCGTCTGTACCTGTGGGTGCTGCTGGCCATCGTGATCGGCGGTTCGATCGGCCATTACTTCCCGGAAACCGGCGTGGCGCTGAAGCCGCTCGGCGACGCCTTCATCAGCCTGATCAAGATGCTGATCGGCCCGATCATCTTCCTGACCGTGGTCATGGGCATCGCCGGCGTGTCGGACGTCAAGAAGGTCGGCCGGGTCGGCGTCAAGGCGATCCTCTATTTCGAAGTGGTGTCGAGCTTCGCGCTGGTCATCGGCCTGATCGTCGTCAACTGGCTGAAGCCGGGCGCCGGCTTCAATGTCGATCCGGCCACGCTCGATGCCGGTGCCGTGGCCAAGTACGCCGCCGCTGCGCATGAGCAGACCACCGTCGGCTTCCTGCTGCACATCATTCCCAAGACCTTCACCGATGCCTTCACCGGCAATGGCGATCTGCTGCAGGTGCTGCTGATCGCGCTGCTGTTCGGCTTCGCGATGAGCGCGGTCGGCGAGCCGGGCAAACCGGTGATGAGCTTTCTCGATGCGATCTCGAAAGTGTTCTTCCGGATGATGAGCTCGATCATGCGCCTGGCGCCGATCGGTGCCGGCGGCGCGATGGCCTTCACCATCGGCAAATACGGCCTCGACAGCCTCGGCCCGCTGGCCAAGCTGATGGGCAGCTTCTACCTGACCTGCGCGCTGTTCATCGTGCTGGTGCTCGGCACCATCGCCAGGCTCTCCGGCTTCAGCATCTTCCGTTTCCTGCGTTACATCCGCGATGAGCTGCTGCTGGTGCTCGGCACCTCGTCATCGGAGTCTGCCCTGGTGCCGCTGATGCAGAAGCTGGAGCGCCTCGGCTGCGGCAAGCCGGTGGTCGGCCTGGTGGTGCCGAGCGGTTACTCGTTCAATCTCGATGGCACCAACATCTATCTCACGATGGCGGCGATCTTCGTGGCGCAGGCGCTCAACGTCGATCTGACCTTGACCCAGGAGCTCAGCCTGCTGGCGGTGGCGATGCTGACGTCCAAGGGCGCCTCCGGCGTCACCGGTGCCGGCTTCATCACCCTGGCGGCGACCCTGGCCGTGGTGCCTTCGGTGCCGGTCGCCGGGCTGGCGCTGATCCTCGGCATCGATCGCTTCATGAGCGAAGCGCGGGCGCTGACCAACCTGGTCGGCAATGGTGTGGCGACGATCGTCGTCGCCGGCTGGGAGAACGAGTTGGATCGCGATCGCCTGCGCCGCGAACTCGCCGCTGGCCCGGATGCCGTATCGGAACCGTTGCCCGAAGGTCTGACGCAGAGTTAGCTTGCGGCTTCACTCAGCGGGGATCACGGCCATGAACAACAGCGGCAGTCAGCACCCGCACCGCGCCCGTGGCTGAGGCTGCTGCGCCGGGTCCACGGCGGCAGGGGCACCGGCTGCGGCTGGTGGTCATCGTGCTGCTGGTCATCGCCGTGCTCGGTGGCGCGATGACCGCGGTGGCGCGGCAGGCCACGCAGCAGGCGCTGCGCGAATCGGCGGCGCGCAGTGCCGAACAGCTCGGTCTCTACGCAGCCTCGCTGCAGTCGATGATCGATCGCTACCGCACCTTGCCGACGGTGCTGGCGCTGGACCCTGAACTACGCCAAGCACTGAGTCAGGCGCTGCGCGCGCCTATCGATATCGCCGCCAGCCAGCAACTCAGCCGTCGGCTGGAAGTGGTCAACGGCGCTGCCCATACCTCGACCTTGACCCTGCTCGATCGCCAGGGCATCGGCGTCGCCGCCAACAACTGGCAGTTGCCGGGCAGCAACGTCGGTGTCGACTACCGCTTCCGGCCGTACTTCCAGCAGGCGATGCGTGACGACGCCGGCAGCTTCTACGGCATCGGCGTCACCACCGGCGTGCCCGGCTACTACATGACCCAGGCGGTGCATGACGACGATGGCAGCCGCATCGGTGCGGTGACCGTCAAGGTCGAACTCGGCGAGCTGGAACAGGAATGGCAGAAGGCCGCCGACGTGGTGCTGATCAGCGACGCCCACGGCATCGTCTTCCTGGCCAATCGCGAGGCCTGGCGTTATCGCCAGCTGCGCGAGCTGAGCCCGGCCGAGCGCGACGAGCTGGCGCGCACCCAGCAGTACGCCGGCCAGCGCTTGAAGCCGCTCAGCCTGCGCGATGCCAAGGGGCCTGAAGGCACGCGCAGGGTGAAGCTGGAAAGCGCCGGCCTGCGAGGCGATTTCCTGTGGCAGTCGCTGCCCCTGGCCAGCGACGGCTGGACCCTGCATCTGCTGCATGAAACCCGCGACAGCGAAGACGCCGGCCTGATCGCCGCGCTCGCCGCCGGTGGTGCGCTGCTCAGCCTGCTGTTCCTCGGGCTGTTCGTGCAGCAGCGCTTGCGCTTGTCACGCCTGCGCCGACGCAGCCGCGAAGAACTCGAGCAGCTGGTGCGCCAGCACGCCGAAGCGCTGCACAGCGCCCAGGACGGCATCGTCATTGCCGCAGAACGGGCCAGCGTCGGCCAGCGCCAGAGCCTCGAACATCTGGCCCAGGGCGTCAGCGTCGTCGATGCCGATCTGCGGCTCACGGCGTGGAACCGGCGCTATGTCGAAATCTTCGGCTACCCGCCGGAGCTGATGCGCATCGGCCGGCCGATCGAAGACCTGCTGCGCTACAACGCGCGCCGCGGCCTGCTCGGTGGTGGTGATGTCGAGGTCGCGGTGCAGCGGCGGCTCGATCATCTGCGTGCCGCGCGGCCACACATGTTCGAGCGCGAATGGGCCAACGGCACGGTGATCGAGATCCGTGGCAATCCGCTGCCCGCCGGCGGCTTCGTCACCTCGTATGCCGACATCACCGCGTATCGCAATACCGCGCGTGAGTTGCGCACCCTGGCGGTGTCGCTGGAGCGCCGGGTCGATGAGCGCACCCATGATCTCGATGCCGCGCGCCGCGAGGCCGAGCGCGCCAATCGCTCGAAGACCAGCTTCGTCAGCGCCGCCGTCCACGACCTGCTGCAGCCGCTGAACGCGGCGCGCATGTACACCTCGGCCTTGCGCGAACGCCTGGACGATCTTCAGGCCGTAGCGCTCGCCGACAACATCGAGGAAGCGCTCGCCGCCGAGGACGGCATCCTGTCCAGCCTGCTCGATATCTCGCGGCTGGAGTCCGGCGCGCTGCAGACTCAGGTGCAGGATCTGGCGCTGCAGGACTTGTTCGACGGCCTGCGCCGCGAGTTCGAACCGACTGCCCAGCTGCGCGGCCTCGATCTGCGCGTGGTGGCGACGCGCGCCGTGGTCCGCAGCGATGCCGCGCTGCTGCGGCGCATCTTGCAGAACTTCTTGTCCAACGCCTTGCGCTACACCGAGCGCGGCAGCGTGCTGATGGGTGTGCGACGCAGCGGCGGCGGCCTGCGCATCGAAGTCTGGGATACCGGTTGCGGCATCGCTGAAGCACATCGGGAAGTGATCTTCGAGGAATTCCGCCGGCTCGATGGCGGCTCGGCGCAGTCCGATCGCGGCGCCGGCCTGGGGCTGGCGATCGTCGAACGCATCGCCCGGCGGCTCGATCATCAGATCGGCCTGCGCTCCTGGCCCGGGCGCGGCAGCGTGTTCAGCATCGCCCTGCCGGCCGGTGATCGCAGCGGCGTGACAGCGCCGGGTGCGACCATCGCCGAACCGGCCAGCGCACTCCAGGGCCGCCACATCTGGTGCATCGACGATGACCCCAGAGTGCGCGAAGCCGCCCGTGCACTGCTGCTGGCCTGGGGCTGCGAAGTCACCCTGATCGGCAGCCCCGAGGAAGCGGCTGCATCAACGGCCGAGGCGCCCGATCTGGTGCTGCTCGATCATCGCCTCGGTGCCGGAACCGGTGCCGAGCTGATGCCCTCGCTGTTCCGGCGCTGGGGCCGCCGGCCGCCGGTGATCATGATCTCAGCCGAACGCGAAGCGGCTTCGGAAGCGGCCGCCGATGCCGGCTGGGCGTTCCTGCCGAAGCCGGTACGACCACCGGCCTTGCGGGCATTGATGCGGCAGCTGCTGTTGCGCAGTGGCTAGGAATCTTCCCTGCAGATATCTACAAAGCTCGTCATTCCCGCGAAGGCGGGAATCCAGTTTTAGCCGTAGCGCTCCGCCTCAGAACTGGATGCCCGCCTTCGCGAGCATGACGGTTCTTGTTTAGCTTGAAATGTTTTAGTCCGGCTCGTTGATCTCAGGCTCCGGCTGCAGCGCCTTGACCTTCACCGCCGCCTGCGTGCGGCTGTAGCACTCCAGCTTGCGCAGCACGGCGGTGATGTGGACCTTCACCGTGTTTTCGGCCAGGCCCAGCTCGTGGGCGATCTGCTTGTTGAGCAGGCCGTCGGCCATCGCCATCAGCACGCGAAACTGCTGCGGGGTGAGCTGGGCGAGCTGCTCGGCCAGCTTGGCGTCTTCGGCACTGCGCGCGGCACGCTGCGGCGGGAACCATTCATCGCCCTGCATGACCACGCGCAGCGCGTTCTGCAGCACGGCCGGCGGTGCGGACTTCGGCACGAACGCCGCCGCGCCGAACTGCTGGGCGCGGCTGACGGTGCGCGGATGATCGTTCGACGAGATCACGATCACCGGCAACGCCGGGCGTTCGCCACGCAGGTAGACCAGCGACGAGAAGCCCTGCGCGCCGGGCATGTTCAGATCGAGCAGCACCATATCCAGGTCGGCATCGGCGCTGACCGCAGCGCTCAGCGACGCGAAGCTCGAAGCTTCGGCAATGCTACCGCCCGAGCCCGTGAACGGCTGCAGCGTATGAACGATGGCAGCACGGAACAAGGGGTGATCGTCGGCGACCAGGATGCGCAGATTGCCGGCGTCCATCGCGGTCATTTCCATGACAGCGCTGTCGCCGTGATCGAGCCGTCAGGTGTTGGGAAATGGTGCATGTCGTCAGTGTAGGCAAACGCTGAACAGGCAGCTAACGGCACCAAGCCAGAGCGGCTGCCTAACTCCATGGTGTTATTTCGCGGCGCTCGCACCGCGACCAAGATGGCGGCATTCAACCGGCCTGCCATGGCGCCCGCCACGCAGCCGGAAAAACGATTCCCGACCGCTCCCTGACGCGCTGCCCGAAGCGGGCGGATCGACTGCGGCCTGCGGCGAGGGATCACGGCCTGATCATCGTGCGAGGAGTCGTGCATGTCCTGGAATATCCCGCTGTCGCTGCGCCTGATCTGCGGCATCGTGTGCGCGGTGCTGGCACTGGCTGCCGAAGCCGCGACCGAGGCCCAAAGCGATGATCCCGAGATCCCAACAGCTGCGGACGCGCCGGCCACCAAGGCGTCCGTAGCGCCGATGCCGACCGGCTACCCGGCCGCTGCGGTCGGCCAGGGTGCGACCGTCAACGGCTACAACGTCGCGCGCTGGGCCGAGGACTGGCAGCGCATGCGTGATCCCGGCCAGCGGCACGATTTCCTCGACCGGCTCAAGTACCTGCCGATCGGGCGGCCGGACGTCTACCTGACGCTGTCCGGCGAACTGCGCGGGCGCGTCAACTACACCGAGCATGCGCAACTGAACGGCGGCGAGCAGCGCCAGGACATCTATCGCGTGTTCGTCGGCACCGATCTGCATCTCGGCTCGCATCTGCGCCTGTTCGGGGAACTCGGCCGCGGTGTCATCGATGGCCGCAACCTCGGCACGCCGTCCGGCGCGCTGCGCAACGATCTGTTCCTGCAGCAGCGCTTCGCGGACTGGACCGACCACTTCGGCAACGTCGAGGTCGGCGTGCGCTACGGCCGGCAGCTATTCATCGATGGACCAAACCTGCTGGTCGCGGCGCGCGACAACAACACGCTGCATGTCACCGTCAACGGCCTGCGTACCTGGATCAACGGCGAACACCTGCGCGCCGATATTTTCGATTTCGACTTCAACCGCCTCGGCAACGGCGGCATCGACGATGACCATACGGACCGCGATCGCCGGTTCTCGGGCATCACCGGCGGCATCGTGCTGCCGCGCCGCTGGTTCGACGGCCAGCTCTATCTCGATCCGTTCCTCTGGCGTCAGCGCCAGCGCAATGTGACCTGGGGTGCGCTGTCCGCGCGCGAGGAGCGCTACTACGGCGGCCTGCGGCTCTGGGGCGAGAGCGGCGCGGCGACGCTGGACTGGACCGTCAACCACCAGTGGGGCGATCACGACGGGCGCCGGCTCGAAGCCTGGCAGGCGCTGTTCGCGCAGAACTGGAAGCTGGGCAAGGACCGCTTCGCACCGCGCCTCGGCTTCCATGCCGACTACGCGAGCGGCGGTGGCGCCTACGGCGGCCGCACGCTGCGCAATGCCGCCGCACCTTACGGCAACAACATCTACTACGCCTACGGCCTGTTTCTCACGCCGACCAATCTCGCCGCAGTCGCGCCCAACCTCGTGTTGTCGCCGTTTGCCAGTGTGCGGGTGACGCTCGAATACCAGTGGACCTGGCGCGTCGACCGCGACGATGCCGTCTACCGCGCCAACGGCACGGCCTACGCTGGCACGGCCGGCGCAGGCGGCAGCCACACCGCCGATGTCGCGCGCCTGCAGGTGGTCTGGAACCTCACGCCGCGGCTGTCGCTGACCACGCGGCTCGAGCACCTCGAGGCCGGCTCCGCGCTCGAACAAGGCGGTTACCGCAGTTCGAACTTTGGCGCGGTGTTCGCGAGCTACCGCTTCTGAGCCGCGTCTGATCGCAGACGACAGCCGTAGGGAAGCGCAGCGAGTAAAGGACCGGAGAGACGAGCCGAAGGCCGTGAGCTTGCGCTTCCGGGTGAACGGGTAAGCGTCGATCGGCAGCCTTGAAACGACTGTGATTGCGCTACCGGCCGCTGCTGCGAATGCGACATCTGAAGCTTGCCGCAAATCGTTCCTGCAGCGGCATGACGCTGCTCCAGCTACCGCCAGACGCGTGATCGAAAAAGTGGCCGGAAAACACCCGGTTCCACGGTTTCGTCAATTCGCTTTGTGCGTCGGGAGCACTTTAAGATTTGCCGCGCTGAACAGACCGATCGTTCACGACAGGGAGACGGAAGACGAGTATGGATACCGGAGCAGATGATCGTGCTGCGCCTGAGCGCGACCAGGCGCCGCTGAGCCTCGCCGTGATCGGCGCCTCCGCCGGCGGCGTGGAAGCGCTCTGCCTGCTGATCAAGCACTTCCCGGAACTGCCCCGTTTCGCGATCGTCGTGCTGACCCATCTGGATCCCGATCACGAAAGCCAGCTGGTGCCGGTGCTGCAGAAGTGCACGAGCATCCCGGTGCAGGCGATGAGCGATGGCGAAACGCTCGAACCCGGCCGCATCTACGTGCTGGTGCCGGCGATGACCGCGACCCTGCTCGATCGCAAGCTGGTGCTGACGCCGCGCGGCAGCGGTCTGAATCTGCCGATCGACATCTTCCTGTCATCGGCTGCCCGCGACAGCGAGATCGACCTCGCCGCCGTCATCCTCTCCGGCACCGGGCAGGACGGCACCGCGGGCGTGGCCGAGGTTCGCGATGCCGGCGGCTATGTCGTGGTGCAGGAGCCGGCCTCGGCGACTCATGACGGCATGCCGCAGTCGGTGCTCGACAATCAGCTTGCCGATGCCGCACTGACGCCGGAGCAGATTGCCCCGGCGATCCAGCGCTATCTCGAAAGCGATGCGCCGACCGATCCCGCCGTGCTGCCCGATGCCAAGGTGCTCGACGAGGTTCACGCGCTGATCCAGAAGCAATCCGGCCTCAATCTGCGCTACTACAAGGAGGTCAACGTGCGCCGGCGCTTCATGCGCCGCGCCTTCCTGCAGTCCGGCGGCGATGTCGGCCATTACCTGGTGCGCCTGCGCGACGATCCGGACGAAATCCTCGCCCTCAAGGACGATCTGCTGGTCGGCGTCACCGCGTTCTTCCGCGACCCGGAACTGACCGAAGGCCTGCGCCAGTTCGTGATCCCGGCGATGCTGGAATCGAGCGCCAATCCGATCCGCGTCTGGGTGCCCGGCTGCTCGACCGGCGAAGAGGTGTATTCGATCGCCATCCTGCTGGTCGATGCGCTGGCCGCCGCCGGCGTCACCCGCAAGCTGCAGATCTTCGGTACCGATATCAACGAGCGGGCGATCAGCCGGGCGCGCCTCGGGCGCTACTCGGCGGAGGCCATGGCGTCGGTCCCGGAAACCTGGCGCGCGCAGTATTTCGTGGCCGAAGAGGGTGGCTGGCGGCTGACCAAGGATCTGCGCTCGCTGTGCATCTTCGCGACCCACAACCTGCTCGCCAATGCGCCGTTTTCCGGCGTCGATCTGGTGTCCTGCCGGAACCT
>NZ_CAISIQ010000094.1 GCF_903885465.1 uncultured Nevskia sp. | reverse complement strand
ATCTCGGCACCGTCGATACCTATTCGGCCAGCCTGAGCAGCCGCACCGCGAGCTTCAATACCGGTCTGAACGAAGGCATCGACAGCGACAATGGCTCGCTGAACGCGATCGGTTCGATCGCCGGTGTTGCAACCTTGCGCCGGATCGCCAATTTCCCGGTCCGCGGCAACGCCGCATTCGATCCGGCCTTCGACAAGGAGTTCACGTTTCCCGGGGTCGTCGCACCGCGTGGCATCACGACTGCGGGCCTGACCAGCAACCAGTTGATCGTCGCAGACGCGCCGACGGCGGTGGCTGGCGAAGATCCGGTGTCGGTACCGTCTCTGCACCTGATCTCGACCTTGCTGGGCGCGACGCCACCGGTACTGCTGAAGACGATTCCGCTGTCGGTGGCCGGTGGCCGGACCTGGGACGTAGCCTATGACGCGTTTGTCGATCGTCTGTATGCGGCGATGACCAACGGCACGATCGCGGTCTACGACAACTTCCTGGTGCGTGCCAACTTGTCCGCAGTTGGCGGTGCGGCCGGCCCGGCGGTGACGCCGAGCCGTACGATTACTCCGGGTTCGGTGAGCGGTGGCACGTCGTCGAAGGTGTCGGTGAACCTGCACGGCATCAGCTACAACCGCTCGACCAACCAGCTGGTGGTTTCCGACGTCGGCTCGCCGACCAGTGACAACGACGGCGCTGTGTTCGTGATCGACAACGCCAGCACTGCCAACGACGCCACCACCGGCAGCGGCCCGGCGATCGTCGTGCCGTCACGGACGATCAGCGGCGCGGCGACTTTGCTCGGCAATCCGGTCGACGTCCTGCTGCGCAGCGATGGCAGCCTGTATGTGGCCGAGAAGCTCAACGGCGGCGGCCAGATCCTGGTCTTCAACGGCATTCTCACCAGCGGCGGCGGCAACATCGCGCCGAACGTCCATGTCACCACCTCGTCGCTCGGCAGCAGCGGTACGCCGGAGTCGATCACCGAAGCGAATTGAGTTTCGGGGGCACCCGGCCAGGCTCTGACCGGGTGCCGTGATCGGGCAATAAAAAGCGGCGCCCCGAGTGATCAGGGTGCCGCTTTTTCGTTGAGGCCTGCGGGCTGATTCAGGCTGCCATCTGCTCGCTCAGAGCGAGCTTGCGACGCATGCAAGCGGCATCGATGGCCTTCGGTCTCAAGCTCAGCGCGTCGAAGCGTCCGCGGTGGATCGCGCGCGCTATGCGCTGCAGGTTGGCGTCGATGCAGTCCCGGTAAGGATTTCGACCGCCGTAACGGCCCTCGAAATGGGTGCCGAGGTGGCGATGGATGCCGCCGAAATAGCCATCGAGCCGGTCCTGCCACAGCCGCGCATTGAACTCGGGGGTGCCGCGCATCAGGGTGTCGCGGTCGGCGTACAGCGGTTCCGGTCCGCCCACCTGGCGCGGGCCGGCAAGCCCGGCGACTTCGAATTCCGGATAAAGGAAATCCCGGCATTTTTCGAGATAGCAGCGATCGGCGGTCTGCACCAGCAGGTCGGCACTGGCGATCATGAAGCCGAGGGCGCGATCACGCGGGTCGCTTACCGCGATGTCGTCGAGCGGCATCTCGTAGCCGGTGAAATGAACGATGCGGCCCGCGAGCGCCGCTTCCTGTTCGAAGCCGAAGCTGGGCAGGAACCGCTGCAGGAATTCGGCACTGCGCTGCACATGGCTGAGCGTGTAGGCCGCGCCATTGCTGGCGCGATCGCCACGGCGGCGGACATAGCCCGAGTCATGGAACAGAGCGATCAACACGCCGAGCAACGCACGGCGGGGGCCGATGCGCTCGGCTGCCGGCACGCCACGCTCGTGGCCATCGATCAGCCGCGCGGTGCCGAGCGCGCAATCGAGGCTGTGCTGGGCATCGTGATACAGCGTGTCGGCCGCGGCATAGCCGGGCAGGGCGCCGGCATGCAGGCGCGTGAAGGTCAGGAATGCAGCATCGAGCACGCCGTCATCGAGCAGCGGGTCGTGCGCGGCCAGCAGCCGCGAGACTTCGTCGCGCACCTCGTGCGGATCGGCAATGCAGATCTGATTGGTGACGTCGTAATGATTGCGCCGGCGCGATTCCATTGCGGGCTCGGATCTCTTGGGGGGCAGCAGGCTGAAGCCTTCTGAGCTTTTCGGGACGCACGTAGCATGCGGCCCGGCGAAGGCTTTGCCATCCGCGACCTGTGAAGCAGGTCTCAAAGCAGCTGCCCAATCTGATAGACAGCATGGACCCCGAGGATCAGCGGTCAGTTCCCCTGCAATGTCGCGATGAACGGCGCGTGGTCCGACGGCCGTTCGTTGCGGCGCGGGATCAGATCGGCGACTGCCGCCGTGCAGATCTGAGCCAGCGGCGCCGACAGCAGCAGGTGATCGATGCGCAGCCCCTGGTTGCGACGGAAGCCGGCGGCGCGGTAATCCCACCAGGTGAATGAGTTCGGCGGCTGCTCGAACAAGGTGAACGCGTCGACCAGACCGAGCGCGAGCAGCGCCCGGAAACCGTCGCGTTCCGACTCCGAGCACAGAATGTTGCCTTCCCAGGTGGCCGGGTCATGGGTGTCGGACGGAAACGGCGCGATGTTGTAATCGCCGCCGATTGCCAGTCGCGGATGCTGCTTCAGTTCGTCGGCAATGTAGTCGCGCAGCGCGGCGAGAAAGCGCAGCTTGTACGCGTATTTCTCCGAACCCAGCGCCTGACCGTTGACCACGTAGGCACAGATGTAGCGCAGCGGGCCGTCCGGTGTGTCGATGGTCGCGGCGATTACCCGGCGCTGCTCGTCGGCGAAGCCGGGAATGTCTCGGCTGTTCTCACGCAGCGGATAGCGCGACAGGATCGCCACGCCGTTGTAGGTCT
>NZ_CAISIQ010000093.1 GCF_903885465.1 uncultured Nevskia sp. | reverse complement strand
GTTCGCCGCCGTCATCTCCTTGCCGAAGCGGATGTGCTTGCGCAGGCCGTACTTGCTCGCCACGTGCTTCAGGTAGGCGAGGATTTCCGCCTGCTTGCCATAGCGAAAAGCCCAGGGGTAATGCGGCTCGAACGAATACGAGTACAGATGGGAGGGCACATCACAGGCCGCACCCGGATAGGTGTTCTCGCGCCAGGTGCCGCCCACGTCCTCGCCCTTTTCGTAGATCGCGAACGACTCGATACCCGCCTTCTTCAGGTACACGGCCTGGCCGAGGCCGCCGAATCCGGTGCCGATGATCGCAACGTGGACGGACGAAGCAGCAGGCTGGGTCATGTAAGTACTCATCTGACGGAACAAACAGGGATCGACGGTGCCGGACTGTAGGCTGCCGCCGCAGGACAAGGAATGGTTCGAGCGGACGCTTGCGTGATAGTTTCGGACATCCGCCCTTGCACCTGCCATCAAGCCTGCCGAATCGATGAACCACTGGACCGTACGCCGAGGCGTAGCCAGCACCCGGATGCTCTGCGAGCTGGCCGGTGAACACGGCCTCAGCCCGATGCAGTGCCTGCGTGGTGCCGGCATCGCGCTCGCCGAGCTGGACGATCCGAGCGGCGAGATCGAAGCCGCGCAGGAATTCCGGGTGATCCGCAACCTGATCCATCTGCTCGGCGAGCAGGGCATCGGTGAAGTCGAACTGGCGATCGCCGCCGGTGCCCGCTATCACCTGACGACGATGGGCATCTGGGGTTTCGCGATGGCTTCCAGCGCCACCTTGCGCAGCGCCGTGCACGTCGGCCTGCGCTATCTGGATCTCACCTACAGCGTCAACCGCATCTGGCTCGAGGAAAGCCCGGAGTACGTCAGCCTGGTGATCGACGAGGAAGGCACGCCGCCGGAACTGGCCCAGTTCGTTGTGTTGCGCGACATGGCCGCGACCATGACCCTGAACCGCGAACTGCTTGCTGCACCGGTGCAGCCGCGCGCCGTGCAACTGCGCTTCGCGATCGGCGAGGAACGGGCGGCACTGCTGCGCGCCAGCTTCGGTGACCGTTTGAGCCTGGGCGCCGAACGTAATCATCTGCAGTTCGATGCCCGGCTGTTCGATCAGCCGCTGCCGCAGGCCAACGAGCTGATGCGCCAATCCTGCGAAGACCAGTGCCGGCAACTGCTGGCTCGCCGCCGCAGCCGCGCCGGTTTTGCCGGCCGGGATCGCGATCGCCTGCTGCTGACGCCGGGCCGGATGCCGGACATGGAAGCGATCGCCGCCAGCCTGAACATGACCTCCCGCCACCTGCGCCGCCTGCTCAGCGCCGAGGGCTCCTCGTATCGCGCCCTCGCCGATGAAGTCCGTCAGGCGCTGGCCGAAGAACTGCTGTCCACTGCCCGGATGAAAATGGATGAAGTCGCCGAACGACTCGGTTACGCCGAACGCGCCAGCTTCGCGCACGCTTTCAAGCGCTGGAAAGGAGTGTCACCCAGTGTCTATCGCGGCTGAGCCGGCGGGGCCGGCGCCGGTGCTGCTGGTCGGTGACATCGGCGGCACCAACACGCGGCTGGCGTTCGCGATATCGGCGGCTGATGGCTTCCGTCTCGATGAACTCAGCCGTCACGACACCCCCGAAGACATGCCGGCGCTGCTGTCGCGCCAGCTTGCTGGCCGCAAGGTCGACATCATCGCGCTCTGCGGTGCCGGGCCGTTGCGCGACGATGGCAGCCTGGCGCTCAGCAACAATCCCTGCGTGCTCGATCCGGTCGCGATCGCCAAGGCCACCGGCGCGCAGCGGGTGATCATCGTCAACGACTTCGAAGCGATTGCCCAGGCGGTGCCGGCCCTGCAGCCGACTGATCTCCGCGACATCCAGACCGGTGTCGAGCACGCCGCAGCAGCACGGCTGGTGATCGGCCCCGGCACTGGCCTCGGCGTGGCGAGCCTGATCGCCCATGACGGCGACTGGGTGGTGCTGCCCGGCGAAGGCGGCCATGTCGATCTGGCACCGGTCGATGACGCCGAGGTCGATGCCTTCCTGAAGCTACGCGCCAGCCACGGACCGCTCTCTGCCGAATCGCTGGTGTCCGGCAGCGGCTTCGCGAAACTGCATGCTGCACTGAGCAGCGGCCCGGAGCGCGAACCGCCGGATATCGTCGCCGCAGCCCGCAGCGGCGATGCCGTGGCTGTCATGGCGATGCAGATGTTCGCGCGCTGGCTGGGCCGGGTCGCCGGCAATGCCGCGCTGATCGTCGGCGCCCGCGGCGGCGTCTGGATCGCCGGCGGCATCGTGCCCGCCTGGGGTGAAGACTTCGATCGCGCAGCATTCCGCGACGGCTTCTGCGCCAAGCGCGGCTTCGAGCAATGGCTGGCGGCGATCCCCGTGCAGCTGATCATCCACCCACAGCCCGGGCTGATCGGTCTGGCCCGACTCGCCGCTGCTGCCATCAGCACGAATTTTGCTGGTCATAGAGATCGCGGCGAACAACACTTGGAGTGATGCCTTGAACAAGCCGGACCAGTCCCCGCAGGAATTCAGCCGTCGCGAAACAGACACTGCGGATGACCCAGTGCAGCGCTTGCGCCACGCTTTCCTGCATCACCTGTTCTACACGCAGGGCAAGTTCCCGGCGCTGGCGACCAAGACCGATTACTACCTGGCACTTGCCTACGCGATCCGCGACCGTCTGCTGCAGCGCTGGATCTCGACGGCCAACGAGTATCAGAAGACCGGCGCCCGTACGGTCTGCTACTTCTCGGCAGAGTTCCTGATGGGCCCGCATCTGGGCAACAACCTGATCAACCTCGGCCTGTTCGACGACGCCCGCAAGGCGATGAGCGAGCTGGGCCTGAATCTCGATGAGCTGCTGTATCAGGAAGAAGAGCCCGGCCTCGGCAACGGTGGCCTCGGCCGACTCGCTGCCTGCTTCATCGACTCGCTGGCGACTCTAGAAATTCCCTCGATCGGTTACGGCATCCGCTACGAGTTCGGCATCTTCCATCAGACGCTGGTCGAAGGCTGGCAGGTCGAGAAGACCGACAAATGGCTGCGCTACGGCAATCCCTGGGAGCTGTGCCGGCCGGAATGGGCGGCCGAGGTCAAGCTCGGTGGCCATACCGAAAGCCGCTGGGACGAGGCCGGCAAGCTGCACGTACGCTGGCTGCCGAACCGCACCGTCAACGGCATCCCCTATGACACGCCAATCCTTGGTTACCGCAACAACACCGCCAACACCTTGCGGCTGTGGAAAGCGGAAGCGCCGGAATCCTTCGACTTCGATGTGTTCAATCGCGGCGACTACCAGGGCGCGGTGAATCAGAAGGTCATTTCGGAAAACCTGTCGAAGGTGCTGTATCCGAATGACGAGCACGTCGAAGGCAAGGAACTGCGCCTGGCGCAGCAGTACTTCTTCGTGTCCTGCTCGCTGCAGGACATGCTGCGCATCCTCAAGAGCCAGAAGATCGGCTTCGAACGCTTCCACGAGAAGTTCACCGCCCAGCTCAACGACACGCATCCGGCGATCGCCGTTGCCGAGCTGATGCGTCTGCTGACCGACGAGAACGGCCTGCCCTGGCATCAGGCCTGGGACATCACCCGCAAGACCTTCGGTTACACCAATCACACCCTGCTGCCGGAAGCGCTGGAACGCTGGCCGCTGGAACTGTTCAAGCGGGTGCTGCCGCGGCATCTGGAAATCATCTACGAGATCAACGCCCGCTTCCTCGAAGAAGTGCGCAACCGCTACTTCGGCGATGGCGAAAAGGCCGCGCGGATGAGCCTGATCGACGAAAGCGGCGAGCGCTATGTGCGCATGGCGCATCTGGCCTGCGTCGGCAGCCACGCGATCAACGGCGTCGCCGCACTCCACACCGAGCTGCTGAAAGCCGACGTGCTGCACGACTTCCACGAGCTCTGGCCTGAGAAGTTCAGCAACAAGACCAACGGCGTCACGCCACGACGCTGGATCGTGCTCGCCAACCCGCGCCTGACCCGGCACATCAGCGGTGCGATCGGCGACGGCTGGGTCAAGGAACTGTCCGAGCTGAAAGGCCTGGAGAAGTATGCCGACGATGCCGGCTTCCGCATCGGCTGGCGCGAGATCAAGCGCGCCAACAAGCGCGATCTCGCCGATCTGATCCGCAAGCGCTGCAATGTCGCCGTCGATCCATCGTCGATGTTCGACATTCAGGTCAAGCGCATCCACGAGTACAAGCGCCAGCATCTGTCGGCGCTGCACATCATCGCGCTCTATCACCGGCTGAAGTCGAACCCGAACCTGGAGATGACGCCGCGCACCTTCATCTTCGGTGGCAAGGCCGCGCCCGGCTACTGGATGGCGAAGTTGATGATCCGCCTGATCACCGCGATCGGCGATGTCGTCAATCGGGATCCGGCGGTGCGCGACAAGCTCAGAGTCGTGTTCCTGCCGAACTTCAGCGTCACCAATGGCCAGCGCATCTATCCGGCGGCCGATCTGTCCGAACAGATCTCGCTGGCCGGCAAGGAAGCTTCGGGCACCGGCAACATGAAGTTCGCGATGAACGGCGCGCTGACCATCGGCACCATGGACGGCGCCAACATCGAGATTCGCGAACAGGTCGGCGCCGAAAACTTCTTCCTGTTCGGCATGACCGCCGCGGAAGTCGCCGAGCTCAAGGCCGGCGGCTACCGTCCCGCCGATTGGGTCGAGCGCAATGCTGAACTAAAGGAAGTACTGAGCCTGATCCGTCAGGGTTATTTCAGCCGCGGCGACAGCGAGTTGTTCATGCCGCTGGTCAACAGCCTGGTCAATCACGATCCGTACTGCCTGTTCGCCGACTTCCACTCCTACTCCGACGCTCACGTCCGCGCCGGCGACGCCTATCTCGACAGCGAAGACTGGACGCGCATGTCGATCCTCAACAGCGCCCGCTCCGGCATCTTCTCCTCGGACCGGACCATCGCCCAGTACTGCGACGAAATCTGGAACGTGAAGCCGGTGGTCGTGCCGCTGCTGTCGCAGGAAGATGTGCGCGTGGAGTTCATATCCTGACGAGCGATGCCACGGAGAGCGTAAGCAATGACGCTCTTCGTGGCTGGTCTCATCAAGTCCAGGAACGGACCTCGATCCGCAGCTTGCCGCTCAGGCCGGGCTTTGATTTCTGCTCGATGGGGATATCGAACGTCAGCCCGACTGTGTTCTGGGCAGCGTCACGAAGGGCCTCCGTATCGGCAGTAACGCCGGGCTTGCCGGGATTGATGTCCTGGAACCCATACTTCATCCGCCAGCCGCCTGGCGCCTCGGCGTCCGGAAACGCTTCGACGACGATCTGCTGGCGATAGATGTAGCCACCTTCGAAGTGGCGCTTCATGAAGATCGATCCATCCACCTCGTAATCGGGCACCAGCACCTTGAGATCGAACAGGAAGCTGACCGATTTCGAGGCCTTGACACTCTTGTTGGGATCGAGGAACACCGTGAACAGATGCGGGCTCCTGCTGCGGTCGGGCTTGCGCAGCGCGCGTTCCTTTCCCGGGAACAGTTCGTCGTAGCTGCGGAAGATCGCGGAGTTCTCGCGGACTTCGCGACGCGTGATCTGCCATTGGCAGGCACGAACGCTGGCAGCACATTCGAACTGATAGGACGCCCGCACGTTCTTGCCGTCCTCGAAGGATTTCTGGACTTCGGCGGGCAGGCTGATGCCGTCGATATCGAGAATGCCGTCGACCCGCACCGTGCCGAACAGGAAGCGCGTGAGGTTCTGGTAACCCTCCTCCGAGTTGACGATGCCGTAGTGCCCCGAGTGACTCCGATTCACATAGGCGCGTGGAGATGGCACATCGACACCATCTGCGCCCAGGCCATGAGTCGTGGCGTTTTCGATGCGCACCAGGCCGTCACTGGCATCGCCTGCCGCCCAGGCCGAAACGCCGCCTGCCACCGTGTAATCGCGGGGATTGGTACCGACCAGATTGAAGATGCGCTCGGGCGGGAAATTGGTCACCACCGAAACATCATCACCCTTCGGCACGCTGAGATAGCCCGCCATCTTGTCGCGGTTGAAGTTGTTGATGTCACCGAACGACAGCCAGCCCGGCACATTGCGGACGATCCGCATGTCGATTCCATTGTGCGGAGTGGCGTAGGTGAACAACTTGTCCACGGCCTTGCGGGCTTCTGCCGATCCCAGCTGCGTGTTCTGCAGGAAAGCCCGACAGACCAGACCACCCATCGAGTGAGCCACCAGATGGACGCGGAAATTCTCCGGCGTCATGTTGTTCTTCGGATCGCTACAGACCTTGTCGCGCAAACGGAGAATCAATCGATCCAGTCCCTTTGCGAAGTACTCGATGGGAGGCGTGCCGTTGCCATCGCCGAAGTCCTTCGACGCGTCGTCGTAGTAGCGATAGATGATGATGCAACGGTAGGGAATGCGATCGTCCGGCCGCTCGCTGGCCAGCAGATCGTCGCCATCGACGAACACATCCTGGTACTGGTGATCACTCATCAAGCGAACCAGCGGCGATTCGAAGAAGAACTTCCGAACGTCACCGGTCCAGGCGACACGCGATTTCGTCGAGCCGACATTGAAGCCCATGTACGGGTCGGCGACGGTCTCCTCGATTTCGCCTTGCGTCGCCGCGAAGCCGCGCACGTAGATGATCGGATGGTAGGGATGCTGGGATTCGCTGGCCATGGGCCTGTCTCCTGGTTGTCTTGATTCGTACCTGGGCGGTGACGGACAGATGCCAGGCGAATGCAGACGCATCTCCAGACCGTACCGAGGCCAGACCGTACATCAGAGATTGACGTCGGTCATCCCGTCGAACGACGCAATCGGTCGAAGTCGTCAATCCGCTGTGATTCGAATCACAGGGACCGATAGCGCCCTCGAAGACCCCCTCAATGCCTGAGCAGGGCCAGCCCCAGCTCGAGCATGATCAACAGCACGATCGCCGCTTCCATGAAGGCACCGCGGGCGCCGGAAGCTTCGTCGTAGAGCGCGGTATAGGTCTCGCGGATGATCGCCAGCTTGCGATTGACGGCGGCAGTGACATTGGCGACGCGGAACTGGTCCAGCGCCGCCGAGTAGATGCGGGCCAGGTAGACGTCTTCGGTGACCTGCAGCGCGTTGTCGACCTGCTCGGTGATCTCGGTGACTTCGGCCACCAGGGTGTGCAGACGCCGGGCCAGACGCGCGAAACGGCGTGGCGCCAGCAGATTGAAGATGCCGCCCGAGCTGCGCTCGGCTTCGACGAGGTCGTACATGCGCGGCAGTTCGTCGTCGAGCAGGCCGTCGTAGTAGCGCAGTTCCAGCAGCTGCGCGTTGGCTACTTCGATGACATCGGCGACGTCGGTTTCCTTGCGCGGCTCGTAGATGAAGGCGCGATCCCAGGTCAGCACGACGAGATCGTCCTCGTAATATGAATAGCGATGACGCAGCAGATCGCGGCGCGCACCTTCGGAGAGCTTGCGCCGCTCGCCGGACAGCAGCGGCACCAGATCGACTCGCTCCTGCAGTTCCGCCGCCGTCAGCGGCTCGCTCCAGCGGTGAACGATGCCGAGCAGATAGTCCTCCTGCATCAGCGATTCGCCGGGCCGGATCAGCGCCGGCGCCAGAATCTGCCGCAGCGGTTCGAGCAGGTTCTGCCACAGCGCGTTACCGGCTTCGGGGCCGACGGCATCATCGAGCGCATTGGCCAGTCGGCTGTAGTCCTGCCAGTCGAGGTCGGTGACGGCGATGCGCAGCATCAGGGTCACGACACCGAAATCGTAGAGCCGGGCGCTGACCACCACCGGCAGCACCTGGTCTTCGAGCGTCAGGCTGATGCCTTCGAGGCTCAGCAATACCGGCGGCACTTCGAAGGCCACGGCCTTGGCCGGCGTCATGCTCAGCTGGCTGCGGCTGCTGCCGGTGCGAACCTGTGCTGCCCAGATCGCTTCGGCCTTGGCCAGGTCGATCGCGTAGGCGATGTCGAACAGGCGCAGCGCCATCAGCGCACCGGATTCGACCCGGAGTGAATCGGGAGCTTTCATGACCGCATGCTGACAGACGCCGATGACAGCCCGGCGGCACGGCCTAGACGCTAGGCAGGAAGCGCCCGGTCCGTGCCACGTAATCGCGATAAGGCTGGCCCAGTTCGGCCTTCAGGCCCTTTTCCTCGAAATGCACGCCGATGAAGATGTAGATCGACATGCCGAGGCTGAACAGCAGATGGCTGCTGGTCATCACCGGCGTCGCCCAGAAAGCGATGAAGATGCCGCTCATCATCGGATGGCGTATCCAGCGATAGAAGAAGTGTTCCTTGAACGCCACCGGCGTATAGCTGCGGCGCACCAGATTCAGCCAGACCTGACGCAGGCCAAACAGGTCGAAATGGTTGGTCAGGAAGGTGGAAATCAGCACGATCAGCCAGCCCAACGCGGCCAGCGCGTACAGCGCCATCGCCAGCGTGGCGTTGTCGATCTGCCAGATCACGCCCGGCAGTGGCTGCCAGTACAGGTAGGTGAGGATCAGCACGATGTTGGTCGCCAGCACATAGCTGCTGCGCTCGACCACCTGCGGGACGAACTGCGTCAGCCAGCGCTTGAAGCCGGGCCGCGCCATGACGCTGTGCTGGACGCCGAACAGGGCGATCAGTCCGAGGTCGGCGAGCAGCGCCGTCGCCATCGGTCCCGGCTCGCCGCTGCTGACCGATTTCGGCACCACGACATCATTCAGGAAGCCGATCAGGTACAGGAACACGGCGAAGAACAGGCTGTAGCAGACCACGCCGTAGACGAAGGACAGATAGCGGCTCACAGACTTTCTCCCGGATGAAGGTGCAGCAGACCTGAGTCGGACCGCTGTCGTTCGTTATCAAGCGGCGATTAGACGACTGGCGTGCAAGCCGCGCAAGCCGTCGCGGGCAAGCCCTAGCCTGCATTCCAGCGCCAGCCTTGCCATGCTCGGCGTCCGCTGTTTTCGTCTGAGGATCGCCACCATGAACCTGTCCCTGCCCCGCCCAATCGGAATTGCCCGATGACTCGCCCGACTGCCGTCGTCATCGGTGTCGGCGCCGAGCAAGGCATCGGTGCCGCAGTCTCCCGCCGCTTTGCCAGCGCCGGCCATCACGTGCTGGTAGCTGGACGCACGGCCGCCAAGATCGAAAAGGTGGTGGCGACAATCGTCGCTGCCGGCGGCAGTGCGACCGCGGTGACTACCGACGTTACCGTCGAGGCCGACGTGATCCGCCTGTTCGATCAAGCGATGTCGCCCGGCACCGGCTTCGAACCGGCCGATGCCGTGGTGTTCAACGCTGGCAACAACGCGATCATCGATTTCACCCAACTGACCGCGGCCCAGTTCGAGGATTTCTGGCGAGTGGGCTGCTACGCCGGCTTCCTGGTCGGTCGTGAAGCGGCCAGGCGCTTGTTGCCGCTCGGCCGCGGCACGGTGATCTTTACCGGCGCTTCGGGCAGCCTGCGCGGCAAGCCGGGCTTCGCCCATTTCGCTGCCGCCAAGGCCGGACTGCGGATGATCACCCAGAGCATGGCCCGCGAATACGGACCGAAAGGCCTGCATATCGCCCATGTGCTGATCGATGGCGGTGTCGATGGCGATCGCCTGCGCAACGCGCTGCCCGGCTACATCGAGAAGGCCGGCAGCGATGGCCTGCTCGATGTCGATGCGATTGCCGAAAACTACTGGACGCTGCACTGCCAGCAACGTTCGGCCTGGACCCAGGAACTGGATCTGCGGCCGTACAAGGAAGCCTTCTGAGAGGGTTCTCCGAAAGAAAAGCCGCCTGCGCAAGGCGGGCGGCTTTCCGGGGACTACAAACCGCGATCAGCGCTTGGTGGTTTTCTGCAGGTGCGAGAATTTCGCGCGCTTCCAGGCTTCGATCGAGCCGACCCGCGGCGTCTCCAAAGCTTCTTCCGCCTTGATGGCCTTGGCATCGGTTGCGAACAGCGCCGGATGCTTGGCCTGCTGCCAGGCTTCGATCGAACCGGCGGCCGGCTTGGTGTCGGCAGATTCTGGCGCCGGCACGGCGTTGTCGGTGGTCGGATAGAGCCAGTGATGCTTGGTTTTCTGCCAGTCGTTGGCCATGGCGGAAGGAGCGGTGATGACCGCCGCGAGCGCGGCGATGGTCAGGATTTTCTGGATGGACATGAGGTGTACCTCGTCTCGGGCGAAAGGAAAAGACAGACCCTTCGGGTGATGGCAGGGAAGCCATCGGGCACGAGACCACGGCCGGATACGGCAGCCCGATGCCGTACCGGCCCGGACTCAGATCCGCAGACGTGCAGTGACGAGGTAGGTGCTGGAGCCCGGCGATGCCACAGCCGCATGGCGGGCGCGCGGTACGCGTGGAATCGGCGGGCGGTATTGCGGCGGCGCGGTTGCCAGTGGCTGCGGCCACGCGGCCGGAGGGTGGACCGGCTGAGGATCGGTCAACTGAGCGGCCAGATCATCCTGGTCGCCCGTCTGCCGCGCGTTGCGGCTGGCGAGATCGAGCGCGACGTCGCAGGCCGAACCGCGATCCTGAGGCGCTTCGCCGTGCGGATCGGCGACCAGAGCGTGCACCTTGCAGGGCTCGGCTGCCCCGAATCCCACCGCTTCGCAGGCGTACACCACCCGCAACTGCATCAGCAGCGCGAGGATGACAACAACGAGGGCAGGAAGCTTCTTCATGGTGCAGTGTCCGCACAGTTTCAGTGCATTGACTGCCGCTGACAACAGAAGTTCAGCTGATTTCGTTCAAATTTTCGAAATTAATGAAGATAAAACAATGATTTGACTAATTATTAACGACTTCTGACCAATTCGCCGAAATGGAGTGAATGCACCAATAATGTGCATTTACACCGAGTGAAGAATCGTCATTGCGCCTTTGGTGATCAACGCAGCCTGCTGACAGCTCGCGCCAGTTCGGTGATACCCGCCCAATCGCCGGCAGCGACCATCGCCGGCGGAGCCAGCCAGGAACCACCGACGCAGGCGACATTCGGCAGCGCCAGATAGCCATGGGCGCTGGCGGCATCGATGCCGCCGGTCGGGCAGAACAGCACGTCGGAAAACACTGACGCCAGTGCCTTCAACAGCGGGATGCCGCCGGCAGGCGCCGCAGGAAAAAGCTTCAGCGCGCGGAAGCCGGCATCGCGCGCGGCCAGCACTTCGCTCGGCGTCATCGTGCCGGGCAGGAACGGCAGGCCGGACTTGTTGATCGCATCGAGCAGCGCCGGCGTGGCACCCGGGCTGACGCCGAACTGCGCGCCGGCGGTGATCGCGGCGAGCACATCGTCCGGGCTGGTCACGGTGCCGACGCCGACGATGGCGTCCGGCACGGCTTTGCGGATGGCGCGTACGCAGTCCAGCGCGATCGGCGTGCGCATGGTCACTTCGAGCACGCGCACACCGCCGTCGACCAAAGCCTGGGCGAGCGGTACGGCGTGGCGAATGTCGCTGAGCACGATGACCGGCATGACCGGGCCGGCTTTCATGATGTCGATGATCTGCATGCTGCGGTTTCCGTTTTCCAAGTTCTTTAGTCGTGACGCGGATTCGTTGCTCCGCTGCCTGCCCAGTTCAGTCGCTGCTCAAGCCCCCAATCAACCTCTATTCAGCACTCGGATTCTCATGCTCCACCGGCCAGAGATCAGCGGTCACCGCCGGCGGTGAAAGGCCGCCGCCGAAGATCACCGCCCCGGTTTCCGCCGTGCTGACCATCGCCCGTGCCGACGCGAACAGCTCGCGCCCCATGCCGCTTTCGTTGCCGGACAGATCGGCCGTCGCTGGCAGTCGCGCCGCCCACTCGGCGGCATCGACCAGTGCTTCGAGCGTGCCGGCCTCGGCATCGAGACGGATCAGATCGCCATCGCGGACCCGGTCCAGCGCGCCGCCGGCCAGACATTCCGGCGACACATGAATCGCCGCCGGCACCTTGCCGGACGCGCCGCTCATGCGGCCATCGGTGACCAGTGCCACATGGAAACCTTCGTCCTGCAGCACCGCCAGCGGCGGCGTCAGCTTGTGCAACTCCGGCATGCCGTTCGCACGTGGGCCTTGGTAACGAACCACGGCGACGAAATCGCGGCGCAGGTCGCCGCGCTTGAACGCCGCCTGCACTGCCTCCTGGGAATCGAAGACCAAAGCCGGCGCTTCGACGATCCGATGTTCCGGCTTCACTGCCGACACCTTGATGACAGAGCGGCCAAGATTGCCGGTCAACCGGCGCAGGCCGCCGTCGGCGCTGAACGGGTTCGAGACCGGGCGCAGCACGCTGTCATCGCCGGATATGGCCGGCGCATCGCGCCAGGCGAGCTTGGCCTCGGCATCGAGAAACGGCTCCTGCGCATAGGCCGCCAGCCCGGGCCCGGCCACGGTCTGGACATCGCCATGCAGCAGGCCCGCAGCCAGCAGTTCGCGGATCAGATAGCCCATGCCGCCGGCGGCATGGAAATGGTTCACGTCGGCCTTGCCGTTCGGATAGATGCGCGCCAGCAGCGGCACCACGCCGGACAGATCGGAGAAATCGTCCCAGTCGATGACGATGCCGGCGGCGCGGGCCATGGCGATCAGGTGGATCGTGTGATTGGTCGAACCACCGGTGGCGTGCAGGCCGACGATGGCATTGACGATGGCGCGCTCGTCGACGATCGCGGCGATCGGCGTGTAGGAATCGCCGAGCGAGGTCAGTGCGGCAACCCGCTTGGCGGCGGCGGCAGTCAGTGCATCGCGCAGCGGCGTGTTCGGATTGACGAAGGCCGCACCGGGCAGATGCAAGCCCATGACCTCCATCAGCATCTGGTTGGAATTCGCGGTGCCGTAGAAGGTGCAGGTGCCGGGCGCGTGATAGCTCTGCGCCTCGGATTCCAGCAGCGCATCGCGGCCAACCTTGCCCTGCGCGAACAACTGCCGGACCTTGGCCTTGTCATCGTTCGGAAGGCCGGACGGCATCGGCCCGCCCGGCACAAAGACCGTCGGCAGATGACCGAAGCTCAGCGCGCCGATCACCAGGCCGGGCACGATCTTGTCGCAGATGCCGAGCATCAGCGCGGCATCGAAAGTGTTGTGGCTGAGCGCAATCGCGGTCGACATGGCAATGACATCGCGCGAGAACAAGCTCAGCTCCATGCCCGGCTCGCCCTGGGTCACGCCATCGCACATCGCCGGCACGCCGCCCGCGAACTGGGCGACGGCAAAGGCTTCGCGCGCAGCCTGCTTGATGATCGCCGGGTAGCGCTCCAGCGGCTGGTGCGCGGACAGCATGTCGTTGTATGCGGAGACGATCGCCAGGTTCGGCCAGCGGCCGGCGCGCAGCTGGGACTTGTCGCCACTGTCGGATGCAGCAAAGGCATGGGCGAGATTGGTGCAGCCCAGCCGGCCACGCGCCGTGCCGGATTCACGCGCGGCATCGATGCGCTTCAGATAAATGGCCCGCAGCGCCTGGCTGCGGTGCTGGATACGTGCAGTGACAGCGGCAACGACCGGATTCAACGACATGATCACTCCGTTTTGCGCGCCGGGCAGATGGCAGGAAAGTGGCTAACGGAACCCGGGGACGTCGGACAGGCAAGATAGCACTGCAAGAACGATGCAAAACCGTCACAAAACGGTCCACATTCCAGGAACCCCATGGCACAAGCACCCTGCTTCGATCTGGTTTTCTTCGGCGGCACTGGCGATCTGGCGCTGCGCAAGCTGCTGCCGGCGCTGTACTACCGGCACCGCGATACCAAGGATTGCAGTGGCTGGCGGATCATTGCCGTGTCGCGGCAACCGATGGAAACCGCGGCCTATCTGGAGCTGGTCCATGAGGCGTTCCAGCGCTTCATTCCAGCCAAGGATTTTAATGAAGCGGGCTGGCAGCGCTTTTCCACCCGCATCGAATATCTGTCGCTCGATGGCCTGAATCCGGACGATTACGGCCTGCTCAGCAGCACCCTCGCCAACTCGGCCGATCGCGTTCGCGTGTTCTATCTGTCGACCGCAGCCAGCTTGTTCGCAGCGATCTGCGAGAACCTGGCCAAGGCCGGGCTGGTCACCGATCTGAGCCGTGTGGTGCTGGAGAAACCACTCGGATTCAGCCTGGAAAGCGCCACCGCGATCAACGAAGCGGTGGGCCGGATCTTCCGCGAGCCGCAGATCTTCCGCATCGACCATTACCTCGGCAAGGAAACGGTGCAGAACCTGATCGCGCTGCGCTTCGGCAACTCGATCTTCGAGCCGCTGTGGCATCGCGCCAGCATCCGCGACGTGCAGATCACGCTTGCGGAAACCGTCGGCGTCGGCGATCGCGGCGAGTATTACGACCATTACGGTGCGCTGCGCGACATGGTGCAGAACCATGCGCTGCAACTGCTCTGCATCATGGCGATGGAGCCGCCGTCGTCGATCGATCCGGACGAAATCCGCGACGAGAAACTGAAGGTGCTGCGCGCGCTACGGCCGTTCACGCCGGAAGATGTGCGCAACAAGATCGTCCGCGGTCAGTACCGAGCCGGCGCGATCGACGGCAAGGCGGTGTCCGGCTATCTCGACGAGGCCGGCATCCCGGAAGGCTCGACCACCGAAACCTTCGTGTCGATGCGAGTCGACGTCGACAACTGGCGCTGGGCGCGGGTGCCGTTCTACATCCGCACCGGCAAGCGGATGCAGGAGCGGATGTCGGAGATCGTCATCAACTTCCGCGCCGTGCCGCACGCGATCCTGCCCGGCAATGACGCCGGTGCGGTCAACCGGCTGGTGATCCGCCTGCAGCCGGATGAAGGCATCGAACTGCACGTACTGGCCAAGGTGCCGGGCGCGGACATGCGAGTGAAGCCGGTGAAGCTCGATCTTGATTTCGCGGAAACCTTCAAGACCCGCCAGTGGGACGCCTACGAACGCCTGCTGATGGACGTGATCAGCGGCAATCTGACCTTGTTCATGCGCCGTGATGAACTTGATGCCGCCTGGCAGTGGGTGGACCCGATCCACGCTGCCTGGGCAGCCAGTTCCGACGCACCGAAGACCTACTCGTCCGGCACTTGGGGACCGACGGCGTCGAGCGCGCTGATCGTCCGCGATGGCCTGAGCTGGAAGGAGGAAACCTGAACGTGACCCCGATCGTGAACAGCGAGAACATCGAAAATCGCATCGAGCATCAGTTCGACGATGCCCAGACGGCATCCGAAACGCTCGCGGCCTTGGTTGCCACGCAACTGGCCGATGCGCTGCTCGAACGCGGCGTCGCCTCGCTGGTGGTCTCCGGCGGCAAGAGCCCGATTCCGTTCTTCGCCGCCCTTCGCGTGCTGCCGCTGGACTGGTCCAGGGTCTGGATCACGCTTGCCGATGAACGCTGGGTCGAGCCTTCTTCCGCCGACAGCAACGAGCGTCTGCTGCGCGAGCATCTGCTGCGCGATGCCGCCGCGGCTGCCCGCTTCGTGCCGCTGAAATCCGCATTCGAAATTGCGGACGCAGGACTGGCGGCCAGCAGTGCGGCGCTGGCGGCGATCCCGCGGCCGTTCGATGTCGTCGTCCTCGGCATGGGTGAAGACGGACATACCGCTTCGCTGTTTCCGGGTGCCAGCGGCCTGCCCGCGTCACTGCTGATGGACGATCCAACCCCGCTGGCGGCGATCACGCCGCTGACCGCACCGCATCAGCGAATCAGCCTGCGCCTGCCAGCCTTGCTCGACAGTCGCTGCATCCATCTGCCACTGAGCGGCGCCAGCAAACTCGCGGTTTATCAGCGCGCGCTGGCCGAGAACGATCCGCTGCAATGGCCGATCGCCGCCGTGCTGCATCAGGCGAAAGTGCCGGTCAACATCTGGCTTTCCTGAATCTGAGGCTGTGGACGCGGAGGCCGTCGCGCCCGGCTTCTGTGCGATGAGGTAATCGGTCATACTGAACGCGGTGTTCATAAAGCGTTTACACGACGACTGATGAACGCCAGTAGCTGACCGGCCGCCGGTCGTGCCCGTCAAACCACAGAACAGATCCGCCTTCGGGACGGAATCGATCAGGGAGCATTCATGAAACTGCCGACGCCGCGTACCGGAGCCTTGCTGCTGTCCGCCTCTTCCGCGCTGCTCAATCCGGCCTGGGCTGGCAATGGCCTGAACGTCACCGGCATCGGCGCGCAATCGCTGGCGATGGGCAGTGCCGATATCGCCGTGCCGGGCAGCACGACGGCAGTGGTACTCAATCCGGCGAACCTGACCCAGATTCCGGGCTCGCGTTTCGATGGCTCGATCGAGCCGTTCACGACTTTCGGCTACCACCATTCGGATGACCTGAACGTCAATCAGACCACCGATCAGCCCTACGGCATGCTGCTGAACTCCAGCTACTCGACCAAGCTGTTTCGGCCCGATCTGACCTTCGGCATCGGCATGTTCGTCGCCGGTGGCGCGGGCTCGGAATACGAGGACATGAAGACGGTATTCGGCACCACGGACGAGTACTCGGCGATCTTCGGCGTCACCAAACTAGCGACCGGCCTCGGCTGGCAGGTCACGCCGCGCCTGAGCCTCGGCCTCGCGCTCAATGCCTCGTACGCGTCGCTCCGCCAGAAGCTGTATCCGAAGACCTCCGACACCGCATCCGCCTTCTACGGCCTTCGCCTCGATGGTGCTGACGGCGTCAGCTACAACGGCCGCGTCGGCCTGCTGTATCAGCTGACCGACACGGTGAAGATCGGCGCCACCTACGCGACGGTCAACAAGCTCAAGCTGGAAGGCGGCGAACTGAGCGTCAACTACACCGCCATCGATCAGGGCGTGGTCCGCTACGGCGATGCCACGGTCAAAGGCTTCGCGCTGCCGGAAGACTTCGGCGTCGGCATTGCCTGGCAGGCGACGCCGACGGTGTTGATTTCCACCGAAGTCACCTGGCTGAACTGGTCAGGTGCCGCCAACAACATCACGCTCGACGCCCGCAGTCCGAGCAGCAGCGACCCGGCCGTGCCGGCAACCGTGCAGCTGGTGCAGGCGCTGAATTTCCGCGACCAGTTCGTGTTCGCACTCGGTATGGCTTACGACACCAGCCCGAAAACCCGCGTGATGGTGGGCATCAACCTGGCTCGCAATCCGATTCCGAACGAGAACGTGACTCCGACGATCAACCTGACCCAGGAACTGGAATTCAACGCCGGTTTCCGTCGCATCCTATCGAAGAATTGGGAGATCGCCTCGGCGCTGCAATTCCAGGTAGGCAAGTCGGAAGCGGCGAACAACCTCGCCCAGCCGTTCACCAATGCTCGCGAAGGCTACGGCGTGTTCGCGATCGTGCTGGAAGTGAGCCGACGCTGGTAAGGGCCTGATTCCGGGACCGATCGGATCGGTCCCGGAAGCTGAACGTTACTGCGCGGTCAGGCCGCCATCGATTACCAGCTCCGAGCCATTCATCCATTTGGTGGCATCGGACGCCAGATAGATCACCGCGTTGGCCACATCGCTGGGCTCGCCGAAGCCCATCGGATGGATGCCCTTGATCGCCGCTTCGGCCGCGGGGTAGTCCGGGGCCAGGCCGAGCTTGACGAAGTCCTGGATGAAGTTGGTGCCCATGTCGGTGACGACGATGCCGGGATGGATCGAGTTGACCCGGATGCCCGTACCGAGCGCAGCACACTCGATCGCCGCCGCCTTGGTCATCAAGCGCACCGCGCCCTTGGAGGCGTGATAGGCGACATGCGCCGTGGTGCCGATGATGCCGGCGACCGATGACAGGTTGATCACCGAGGCACCCGGCTTCATCACCCGCAGCGCGTGCTTCATG
>NZ_CAISIQ010000092.1 GCF_903885465.1 uncultured Nevskia sp. | reverse complement strand
TCGGCATCACCAAGGCGTCGTTGTCGACCGAGTCGTTCATCTCGGCCGCCTCGTTCCAGGAAACCACGCGCGTCCTCACGGAAGCCTCGGTGCGCGGTTCGCGCGACGAGCTGCGCGGCCTGAAGGAGAACGTCATCGTTGGTCGTCTGATCCCGGCCGGTACCGGCCTGGCGCATCACGAACAGCGCCGCAAGGCGCGTGGTGGCAGCCTGCTGGCCGATCTGCAGAACGCCACGACGTCGTCGCCGATCACCGACGTGTTCGAAGCCGTGCGCAGCGAATCGGCAGTGTCCGGCGGTCGCGATGATGGCGACGAGGACGAAGTCGAAGAGTCCGGCGAAGAGTAAGGAATCAGCCACTGCGGGCAACCTTCAACAGGTTTCCCGCAGCGGCCGTTGCAAGCGGCGTAGCAATCTTTTGTTCCGCCGATGATTGACTAAAACCGGGCGCGCTCTTATGATTCGCGCCCTCGCGCGCAGACCGTTCATGGTCCGCACGCCATATCTTTCACAATTGGGCTTTTGAAAGCGGGAATCACAGTGCCAACGATTAATCAGCTTGTTAAGACCGGTCGGACCTCCAAAGCTGCCAAGAACAAGGTTCCGGCACTTGAGGCCAGCCCGCAGAAGCGTGGCGTGTGTACTCGCGTCTATACGACCACGCCGAAAAAGCCCAACTCCGCACTCCGCAAGGTTGCGCGCGTTCGTCTGACCAATGGCTTCGAAGTCACCAGCTACATCGGTGGTGAAGGCCATAACCTGCAGGAACACTCCGTGGTCCTGATCCGTGGCGGTCGCGTCAAGGATCTTCCCGGCGTTCGCTACCACACCGTTCGCGGTGCGCTCGATGCCTCGGGTGTCGACAAGCGTCGTCAGGGCCGTTCGAAGTACGGTGCCAAGCGTCCGAAGGCCGGCGCCGCTGCCAAGACGGCTGGCAAGAAGAAGTAATTCTTCTGCAAGTTATCGGGGCCTGCGCCCAGCGCAGGCCTTCGCTTCACCACTCATTAGTTCCTGGCCATCAGCAACTAAATACCGCATCACGCACCGAGTACATCAATGTCCCGTCGTCGTAGCCCAGAGCGTCGCGTAATTCTCCCGGATCCGAAGTTCAAGTCCGAACTGCTGACCAAGTTCATGAACATGGTCATGGAAGACGGCAAGAAGTCGGTTGCCGAAAAGATCCTGTACGGCGCGCTGGACCAGATCGCGGCGAAGAAGAAGACCGATGCGCCGATCGTGGTGCTCGAAGCTGCGTTCGACAATGTTCGTCCGAGCGTCGAAGTGAAGTCCCGCCGCGTTGGTGGTGCGACCTATCAGGTGCCGGTTGAAGTGCGCGCCGTGCGCCGCACGACCTTGGCAATGCGTTGGCTGATCGACGCTGCTCGCGCCCGCGGCGAGAAGAGCATGGCCGATCGTCTGGCTGGCGAACTGCTGGATGCTTCCGAGCATCGCGGCGCTGCCGTCAAGAAGCGCGAAGATACCCACAAGATGGCCGAGGCCACCAAGGCCTTCGCACATTTCCGCTGGTAAGTG
>NZ_CAISIQ010000091.1 GCF_903885465.1 uncultured Nevskia sp. | reverse complement strand
GATGTCGGCCACCGTGGCGGTGGAAAGATCGAAGCTCGTCGCACTGGCTTGCGGACTGATTGGCGCCAGCAGCGATCCCGACAGCAGCACGCAGGCCATGCGGTTCAGCAGACGCTGAGGGTGGGTCATGTCGTCAGCCTTGGCAGTAAGCGCCGTGTTGACGCATCACTTCAGACGAGGTTGGTTGAGGTCACCCTATGTGCTGCAAATTTCTACCGACGCGGGTTCAAGACCATTTTCCACCGATGCTGTTCAAGAATCTGGAAGTAAGCTGCCCTTTGGAACCGTTGGAACGACCTCCGCACCCCAACCTCGGGCGGGTAGCCAACAGGCCATGCGGGTTGCTCGATGTCCATCGCGAAAGAACTCGGTCGTCATCGGGACGAAACCTATCGATCGATAGAAATTGACGGCGTATGGCGTTGCATTGAGCTCCACCGTCTCGACAGCGGGGAAATTAGCTGCAAGCGCAGCGCGTGCCTGTTCCCACAGCTTTCCGGCAATACCCTGGCGCAAGCAATCCGGGTGAACGAACAGAACGCCGATGAGCGAGGGATTCGGCATCAACAGGAACCCGACCATTCGATGGTCGTCAAAAGCGGCGACGCTGACCGCGGATTTTCTGATCTCGGCAGCCAGTCCGATCGGCGATGACCGGGTCAGGAATCGCTGTCTGGCCTCGGGCTCGTAATCCTCCGACGCAAGCGCCAGAAAGCTGTCATGGATGACCTGCGAAGCCGCCTCGGCTTCTGACTCATCCACGAAGCGAATATCGATGTTCATGTGCTTGAACGTCCGAGCGTCAGCGCAGCGCTGAATTCAAACGCCAAGGTACCTGCCCGGCCGATGATTCAAAGCCAGGATGGCACCAATGGCCAGCGCACCGACCACCGATTGCAGCACCCTGGCCGGCGACACGACGACCAGCGCCGCCAGCACCACCACCACGTCCACGGCCATCTGAACCTTGCCGGCGCTCAGGCCTCGGGACTGCTGAAGCCACTGGGCGACGATGTTGACGCCACCCACGCTCGCACCATGGCGCAGCAGTGCCAGCAGGCCGAAGCCGATCAGGAAGCCGCCGAGCACCGAGGCCAGCCAGGGGTTGAGGAATTCGAAGCGCACCACCTTCGGCGCCAGCGCGGTGCAGACCGAGACCAGCGCAACAGCCGCGAAGCTCTTGAGCGTGAACTCGGGGCCGAGGCGGAACCAGGCGAGCCCGAAGAACGGAAGGTTCAGCAGGAAGAAGAACAAGGCCACGCTCGAACCCGTGGCGTAGCTGGCGAGGAAGGCGACACCCGCGACACCACCGGTGAGCAGGCCGGCGTACGAGAACATGGTCATCCCCAGCGCCACGAACAGCGAGCCGGCGACGAGCGCGTGGGCGTCGTCGAGCCAGCTATGGGTAATCGTTTCGATTGGGTCTGATTTCACAGATTCGTCTCACGCACAGGGCATGCCGCAAGACAGCGTGATTCGGTCTTCACGCCGAACGGGCAAAGGCCGCGGCCGCGGCAACGGTGTCGGCATCCGGCCGAATGCCGGTGTACAGGACGAACTGCTCCAACGCCTGCAGCACGATGACGTCGGCACCGGAGATTCGCTGCCGGCTAAGGCGTTGCGCGGCCTGCATCAAGGGGGTCTCGACCGGCAGGGCAACGACATCGAAGACGATCTCCGATCCTGCGATCAGCGCTTCGGGAAACGCGAGCCGGTCCGCATCAGTACCCGCCATGCCCAGCGGCGTGGCGTTGATCAGCAGCGGCGCGCTCAGACCTTCGGCGTCGGCCGCCCAGGAAAAACCATAGGTCTCGGCCAGCGAGCGCCCACTGGTTTCGTTGCGGGCAACGACGGTGCCTTTGCGATGACCGCGATCACGCAGCGCTGCCGCCACCGCTTTGGCCATGCCGCCCGAGCCGCGCAGCAGGAAGGCTGTTTCTGGTGAGACCCCGGCCTGCGCCAGCACTTCCAGAATCGCGCTGTAGTCGGTGTTGTAGCCGGTGAGTCGGCCTTCGTTGTTGACGATGGTGTTGACGCTGTCGATGGCAACTGCGGAACCTTCCAGGCGATCGAGCAGCGGGATCACCGCTTCCTTGAACGGCATCGAGATCGCACAACCGCGGATGCCCAGCGCGCGAATGCCGCCGATGGCCGCCGCCAGATCGGTGGTGGTGAACGCCTTGTAGACGTAGTCCAGGCCCAAGTGTTCATAGAGCCGATTCTGGAAGCGCGAGCCGAAGCGTCCCGGCCGCGCGGCCAGCGACATGCAGAGCTGGGTTGCGGGTCCGATCGGTGGCTTGATGGGCTTTTGTGGTTGAGCCATTGGCGAGGTTCCAAAGTAAGGGGCAGCGGATTCAGACCGATGGCCCTGCTCTCCGGCTGGGCTTAGCTTTTCAGTATCCGCGCCGAAACAATCTTGCGCACCGCTCGAAAAGGTAAAGCCGGTCCTACGTCTCCGTTGCACAGGACGACAGTGATCAATCCCGTTTCGATGAAGGTCTCCAGAAATGCGGAGAATCCATTGATGAAGCCGTAGTGAAGAACGCTGCGAGCAGCTTGAGCAGAAGGTGAAACCAACAGCCCCATCGCGTACTGAACCTCACCATAGCTGGCATCG
>NZ_CAISIQ010000090.1 GCF_903885465.1 uncultured Nevskia sp. | reverse complement strand
TTTCAGGGTTTCAGCAGTTCGCCGGCAATGATCATCTTGCGCACTTCGGTGGTGCCGGCGCCGATCTCGAGCAGCTTGATCGAGCGATACAGGCGGTTGATCTCGGATTCCCAGATGTAGCCCGTGCCGCCGTGCACCTGCACGCCGTAGTCGAGCACCTTGTTCATGGTATCGGCGGCGAACATGACGCCAGCGGCGGTCAGCTTGTGGATGTCGCCACGGCCGCCTTGGCTTTCATCGACGCTATTGCAGGCGCGCAGCACCTGGTAGGTGAACAGACGCATCGCTTCGACCCAGGTGTACATCTGGGCAATCATCGACTGCACCATCTGGAAATCGGCGATCGGCCGGCCGAACTGTTGGCGCTGCTTGGCGTAATCGATCGCCAGTTCCAGCGCCCGCTCGGCGATGCCGAGGCAGATCGGCGCGATCATCGCCCGTTCCAGATCGAGTCCGGACATGACGATCTTCACCCCGCGATTCTCTTCGCCGAGCAGGTTCTCGGCTGGCACGCGGCAATCGTCGAACACCAGCTCGGCCGTCTGCGAGCCACGGAAGCCCATCTTCTCCAGCTTCTGCGCCACCTTGAAACCGGGGAAATCCTTCTCGATGATGAATGCGGAAATGCCGTGCTGGCCACGGTCCTTGTCGGTCTTCGCGTAGACCAGCAGCACATCGGCCACCGGGCCATTGGTGATGTACAGCTTGCGGCCGTTGAGGATGTAGAAATCCCCTTCGCGGCGCGCCGTGGTGCGCATCGAGCCAAGGGCATCGGAGCCGGCGCCGGGCTCGGTGAGGCCCAGTGCGCCGATCGACAGGCCCTGGTTCATCGCCGGCAGATACTTCGCTCGCTGCGCATCGTTGGCATTGCGCAGGATGTTGTTCATGCACAGGTTCTCGTGGGCGACCCAGCTCAGGCCCAGCGCATGGTTCCAGCGTGAGAACGCCTGCAGGATCAGCCCGGCGCTGAAGATGTCCAGCCCGGCGCCGCCGTACTGCTCGGGCGCGGTGATGCCGAAGTAGCCAGTGGCGCCGATCTTCGGAAAGATCTCGGTGGGCCACCATTCCTCGTCGTCCATGCGCTGCGCGAGCGGATACAGCTCGCGGCGCGCGAAACGATCGGCCTCGTCAAGAATCTGCTGCTCGCCATCGGACAGGCCGGCAAAGACCTGCAACAGGTTGCCACTGCTTGCCGCGCCGCTGGAATCCGCCATGACCATCTCCTCGCTTCGATGCGGGCAGCATGCAGAAGTCGCCGCCCGGTGTGGTGAGTCCGACTCATCCGTTGACGAGATGAGTTGGACTCACCAATACTAGCGCCATGCCGTCCGTCCGCAAAGTCACCGTGAGCAAACCTGCTGGCCGAGCCGGAAAACGGGCTGCGCGCGTGCCGTCGCCGAGACTGGGGCGCGAGCAGCGCATCGACGAGATTCTCATCGCTGCGCGCGAGGTGTTCTGTCGCAAAGGCTACGAGCAGACCGCCGTTTCGGAGATCGCCGCGAGCATCGGCGTCGTCGAAGGCACGGTGTTCAAATACTTCGCGACCAAGCGCGACTTGCTGCTCGCCGTGCTCGAGCGCTGGTACGACGCGATCAGCGATGACCGCGCCCGCGAGTTGGCTGGCATCACCACGCATCGCGAACGGCTGCGCATCGTCATCCACGGTCACCTGCGCACGATCCGCGACCAGCCGTTGCTGTGCCGGCTGATGTTCCGCGAAGTACGCGCCGAGCAGGACTATCGCGGCTCCGGCCTGCATGACAAGAATCGGCTGTACACGCGCTTTCTGATGGACGTGATCAACGATGGCATCGCCGCCGGAGAATTTCGCCGCGATGTCTCACCGAGCTTGATGCGCGATCTCGTCTACGGCGCCGTCGAACATCTGACCTGGAATTATGTCTGCGGCCGAGGCGAGCTCGATGTCGACGCGATCGCCGCCGAACTGACGGCAATGGTCTGCGATGGCATCGAAACCTGCGCGCGCGTGGCTGCCGTCAACAAAACCCCGAGACTCGCTAAACGCCGATGAAGAACTCGTTGAGCCACGACACCAGCGCCTGGCCGTTCAAGGCCGTGCTGGTCGCCAATCGCGGCGAAATCGCTGTGCGCGTGCTGCGCACCGTTCAAGCCCTGGGCTTGAAAGGCATCGTCGTCTTTCATGCCGCGGATCGCGGCACGCTGGCCGTGCAGATGGCCGATCAGGCGATCGAGATCACCGGCAGCACGCCCGTCGCCGCCTATCTCGATGCCGAACAGATTCTGAAAGCTGCGCGCGACAGCGGTGCCGGCGCGATCCATCCGGGCTACGGTTTCCTGTCCGAGAACGCCGGCTTCGCATGCGCTGTCGCAGCGGCCGGCCTGGTGTTCATCGGGCCATTGCCCGAGCAGATCGAACTGATGGGCGACAAGGTGCGTGCCCGCAACTTCGTCGAGCGCGCCGGCTTCCCGGTCGCTCCGAGCGCGATCGAGGACGACGATCCGACGAGCTTCAACGATCGTGCTCGTGCGGTCGGCACGCCGCTGCTGATCAAGCCTTCGGCCGGCGGTGGCGGCAAGGGCATGCGCATCGTTCGCGACCTCGCTTTGCTCGATTCCGAGATCGAACGCGCGCGCAGCGAAGGCCAGCGTTATTTCGGCGATGGCCGGCTCTATGTCGAGCGCTACATCGAGAACCCGCGCCACATCGAAGTCCAGGTGCTCGGTGATGGCTACGGCTCGGTCGTTCATGTGTTCGAGCGCGAATGCTCGGTGCAGCGGCGTTTCCAGAAAATCGTCGAGGAAACGCCGTCTCCTGCGCTGACGCCGGAACTGCGTGCACGCATCTGTGAAACCGCTGCCGGCATCGCGCGCTCGGCGGCTTACCGCAATGCCGGCACGGTGGAATTCATCTTTGCCCAGAGCGGTGAGTTCTTCTTTCTGGAGATGAACACACGCCTGCAGGTCGAGCATCCGGTCACCGAAGCCATCACCGGCAAGGACCTGGTATTCGAGCAATTGCGCGTCGCGGCCGGCGAGCCGCTCGGCTACACGCAGGCCGATCTGCAAACCAGCGGCCACGCGATCGAACTGCGCATCTACGCCGAGGACGCCGCACGCGGCTACACGCCGACCACCGGCCCGCTGTTGCAGCTGCGTGCGCCGGAAGGCGAAGGCCTGCGCTGGGACAGCGGCGTGATCGAAGGCGGCGAAGTCACCGCGGCCTTCGATCCGATGATCGCCAAGCTGATCGTTCACGGCACTGATCGTAGCGAAGCGCTGGCCCGCGCCGACCATGCGCTGCGCGACACCGTGCTGCTTGGCTGCAAGACCAACATCGGCTTCCTGCGCCGGCTGATCACCCATCCGGCTTTCATCGCTGGCGACGTCCACACCGGGTTTCTCGATGCCAATCCGCAGATCGCGGCAGAGCCGGATCCGGCGCCGTCGACACTGCAGGCACTGCTGGCTGCCGCGAGCCTGAGCACGAAAACCATGCGCGACGGCGCCGATGCGATTCCCGATCTCCATGCCGCGCTCGGCGCTTGGAGGAACTGATGCACCACGCTTTCGAGTTTGCTGACAACGAACATGGCGTCGAGCTTTCGCGTACGCCTGCCGGCTATCGCCTTCACCTCGACGAGACGCACACGATCGATGTTCGCGTGCTTGCCGAGATCGATGGTCGAATCACGCTGAACATCGACGGCCGCAAGGTCGACGCGATCATCGCCACTCGCGGCGACGAGGTATTCATTCACCTCGATGGCGAGGCTTATCAGCTGCGTTACCGCCATCCGCTGGAGCGCCTGGCCGCCCAGCATCAGGGCGGCGCCGCAGACGGCATCCGCGCGCCGATGCCGGGCTCGGTGATCACCGTGGCCGTGGCGGCTGGCGATAGCGTCAGCCGCGGCCAGACCTTGTTGATGATGGAAAGCATGAAGATGGAAACGACGCTGGTCGCCCCACGAGATGGCATCGTCGCGGCCGTGAACTTCGCTGCCGGCCAGAGCTTCGATCGCGATGCCCTGCTGCTGAGCCTGGAGCCGGTCACCGCATGAAGCGCATCGAATCGCAGCTCAACACTGGTTCGGCCGAGTTCCGCGCCAACGTTGCCCACAACCGGGCGATTGCCGATGACTTGAAGGCGCGCCAGCAGGCCGCGCGCCATGAACGGCCGCAGCGCGATATCGATCGTCTGCGCGCGCAGAAGAAGCTGCTGGTCCGCGAGCGCATCGCGCTGCTGCTCGATCCGGGCACGCCGTTCCTGGAGCTTTCCACGCTCGCGGCGGGCGAGGCCTACGACGGCAGCGTGCCCGGCGCCGGCTGCGTGATCGGCATCGGCATCGTTGCCGGCCGGGAAGTGGTGATCAATGCCGGCGATGCCAGCGTCAAGGGCGGTGCCTGGTATCCGCTGACGATCAAGAAGACCGTGCGCGCGCTCGACATCGCCATCGAGAACCGCCTGCCGGTCGTCCATCTCTGCGACTCGGCCGGTGGCTTCCTGCCGCTGCAGGCGGATTTCTTTGCCGACAAGTACGCGGCTGGCCGCATCTTCCGTAATCAGTGCGCGCTATCGAAAATGGGCGTGCCGCAGGTCGCCGTGGTGCTCGGCCATTGCACGGCCGGTGGCGCCTATGTGCCGGCGCTGTCGGACTACAGCGTGATCGTTCGCGGCACTGGCGCGATCTTCCTTGCCGGTCCGCCGCTGGTGAAAGCCGCGACCGGCGAGGAAGTGACTGTCGACGCGCTTGGCGGCGCCGACATGCATACCTCGGTGTCCGGCACCGCCGACTATCCGGCCGCCAGCGAAGAGGAAGCGATCGCCATTGCGCGCGACATCGTCGGCAACTTCGCGAAAGCAGAAAAGACCAAGGTGCAGTGGCAGACGCCCGAGCCGCCGCTGCACGATGCGGAAGAGCTGTACGGCGTGCTGCCGCGCGACATCAAGCAGGGTTTCGACATGCGCGAAATCATTGCCCGTATCGTCGATGGCTCGCGCTTCCATGAATACCAGCCGGCCTACGGCAAGACGCTGATCTGCGGTTACGCCCATCTCTGGGGCTACCGGATCGGCATCCTCGCCAACAACGGCGTGCTGTTCAATGACAGCGCGCTGAAGGGCGCGCACTTCATCGAGCTGTGCAATCGCGATCGCACGCCGCTGCTGTTCCTGCAGAACATCACCGGCTTCATGGTCGGTCGCGAGTACGAGCAGCGCGGCATCACCAAGGACGGCGCCAAGATGATCATGGCGATGTCGAACGCCACGGTGCCGAAGCTGACCGTGATGTGTCACGGCTCCTTCGGCGCCGGCAACTACGGCATGAGCGGCCGCGCCTTCGATTCGCGCTTCCTGTTCTCCTGGCCTCAGAGCCAGACCGCTGTGATGGGCGCCGAGCAGGCCGCCAACGTGCTGGTCGATATCAAGATCCGCCAGCTGGCGCGCACGGCGCAGAAGCTTGCGCCAGAGGACATCGCGGCGATCCGCGAGCCGGTGCTCGACGAGTACAAGCGCAAGTCCAGCGCCTACTGGTCGACCTCGGAAATATGGGACGACGGCATCCTCGATCCGGCCGATACTCGCAATGCGCTGGCGATGGCGCTGTCGGCCGCGCTGAATGCGCCGATCGAGGAAGCGCGCTACGGCGTGTTCCGGATGTGATGGCGGCGCCTCAACCCTCAAGGAATTCTGCAAGACATGAGCAATGAAACCAGCAATCTGGTGCTGATCGAAGCGCGCCTCGACGGCCGGGTCGCCCTGCTGACCCTGAACCGTCCAGAGGCGACCAATGCCATCGACGACTCGATGGCGCTGGCGATCGAAGCCGCGGTGGCGCATATCAAGGCTTCGCCGAGAGTCGAAGCAGTGCTGCTGACCGGTGCCGGTCGCATCTTCTGCTCGGGCGGCGATGTCGGCGTGTTCAAGGCAGCACTCGGCAGCGGCGACGACGGCGAACTCGCGCGTCTGCTCGATCGCCTGGCGACTCGTATCCATGGCGCGCTGGAAGCCTTGGTCAACGCCGGGCCGTTGCTGATCGCGGCGGTCAACGGGCCGGCGACCGGTGCCGGCCTGGGTTTCATCTGCGCCTGCGATTTCGCTTACGCCAAGCCTTCGGCGACCTTGCGTCCTGGCTTCTCGAAGCTCGGCCTGTCGCCGGACACCGGCACCACGCAGTTCCTGCCGCGCATCGTCGGTGCCCGCAAGGCGCTGGAAATCCTGATCCGCGGCGATGCGATCACGCCGGAGACGGCGACCCAGCTCGGCATCTTCAACGAGGTGATCGACGGCGACGATGCCGCGTTCATTGACAGCGTGCTCGAACGGATCAAGCCGCTGATCGCGTCCGGTCGCGCGGCCAGCGAAACGCGACGACTGATCCGCCAGACGATGTCGCCCGGCCTGCACGAGCAGCTGGCAGCGGAGCAGGCTTCGCTGGTGGCGCTGGCCTCCAGCTCGCTGGTGATCGGACGGCTGAAGAAAGCGCTGGGGCTTTGAGGCCCGACGAGGTCAGCGCTGCTCGCGGAAGCGGCGCGGCGTGGAACCGGTCAATGCGTGGAAGGTGTCGGTGAAGTGCGACTGGCTGGAGAAGCCGGTCTCCTGAGCGATGCGGACCAGGTCGAACTCGGTGTTCTGCAGCAGGTGCATCGCCGCTGCGACTCGACGCTGGGTCAGATACTGATGGGTGCTCATGCCCGTGGCGCTGCGGAAGCTGCGCGTGAACCCGGCACGGCTGACGCCGGCACGCCTTGCCAGTTCATCGATCGGCAAGGCCCGGCTCAGATTGGCTTCGACGTACGCGAGCAGATCGGCCAACGGTGTCGTGCCGATGCGCTGGCCGGCGGTCGCGGCAGCATCGGCAACGTGACCGGCGGCTGGCAGCGTCTGCGCCTGCTCGGCGAGATGGCAGAGCAGGGCATCGGCGAGTTTGGCGATGTAGTTCGGCGATGGCGGCCGCGGCCCACGCGCGGCGCGCAGCAGCGCTTCCATGCTCGCGGTGACATAGGCATCACGGAACGCGAAGCGCGGCATCGTGTGGCTGCCCAGCGAGGGCAGGGCGCCGTTGCCGGCCAGACCGTTCTGCAGCGGCACGTGTAGGGTCATCACGTCGATGCTGCCGCCGGTGTTGAAGGCGGCGCTGCGGCCGGGCGGCAGGATCGTCACCAGGCCGGGAATGGAGCAGGCACGGCTCAGGCCGCGCTCGGTCACTGCACGGACCCGGCGCGAGCCGCCGAGATGCAGGGCGACTACCAGTTCGTCGGTCTCCGGCAGTTCGAAGCCGTCCATATCCGGCGTGCGCCAGTCGTAGATGCCGATGGCCGATCCGTTGCCCGCTTCGGCGGCGACACCCGGCGCCACGCCGAAGGCGCTGCGGAATGCTTCGGCGGCATGGGGTCTGGTCGGCGTCGTCATGGTTTGTCCTGCTCTCACCGTGCGTAGCCGATTCTGACATGGAGTCAAGAACGATTCTGATAGACCGCGCCTGCGCCGCTGCCGAAACTCCACATCGGGTCAGAAACCCGACCGACGCTACGGCGCCGCATTCGAACGAGGAGCAGTCACGATGAATCCGACACAACCCAATCCCACTGATTACGGCATGTGGAAGCTGATGGCCTGGACCGGCCCGGTCTTCTTCATCGGCTTCTTCTGCATGTGGGGCCTGCTGGCCAGCAATTTCCCGCCGATGGCCGCGTCGACCAGCGCCCAGGACATGTGGCAGCACTACAAGGATCTGCAGACGCCGATCACGATCGGCATGTCGGTGTGCATGGTCGTCGGCTCCTGCTACATGACTTTCGGCGCGGCGGTATCTCGCGTCATGCGCCGCATCGAAGGCGGCGAAGGCATGCTCGCCAACATCGAGATGACCGGTGCAACGATCACCTACTGCCCGATCGTCATTGCCTGCGGCATCTGGCTGACCATCGCGCTGCAGATCGACGTGCTGTCGCCGGAAATGGTCCAGACGATGTACTACCTCGCCTGGATGATCGTCGATCTCGCCTACATGGTGACCAGCTGGCAGATCATCGCCGCCGCCATCGTGTTCCTGCGCGACAAGCGCGAGAAGCCGCTGGTGCCGGCCTGGGTCTGCTGGTGGGGTTTCGTCACCGTCGCTTCGTTCTTCCCGGTGAGCCTGATTCCGTTCTTCAAGACCGGCCCGTTCGCGTTCCACGGCATGTTCAATTTCTGGATCGCGTTCCCGACCTGGTACATCTGGATCGTGTCGATGTCGGTGTTCATCATCAAGGCAGTCAACCGCATCGAGATCGAGGACGGCGCCGCCAGCCCGAGCGCAGTGCGTGAGCAGTCCGGTTCGCTGATCGGCGCCCGCTGAGGCATTCTCGCGGCATGTCGACTTCTCCAGCCGTAGCGACCCGACGCCTTCCCGGAGTGGAGGGCGTCTGGGTTTTCGTACTCGCTGACATGTGCTTCTTCGGCGTGCTGTTCGTGTCGTTCATGCAGGAGCGGATCAAGCAGGGCGCGTTGTTCGAAACGGCGCGCCATACGCTGAATCCGGACTTCGGCGGCATCAACACGCTGATCCTGCTGACCAGCTCCTGGCTCGTGGTGCTGGCCGTCGATGCCGCCAATCGTGACCGGATCGCCGCGATTCCGAAGCTGCTGCTGGCGGCGATGCTCTGCGGCATCGCCTTCGGCATCTCGAAGGCGATCGAGTACGGCGGCAAGCTCGCAGCCGGCATCACGCCGATGAGCAACGACTTCTACATGTTCTATTTCTCGCTGACCGGCATTCATCTGCTCCACGTGATCGGCGGCTGCGTGATGCTGACGGTGTTCTGGCTGAAGGCGCGCAGGGGCGAGTTCGACAGCCGCAACATGAAGGTGCTCGAATCCGGCGCCACCTACTGGCACATGGTCGATCTGCTGTGGATCTTCCTGTTCCCGCTGCTCTACTTGCTCAGATAGGGCTGAAATAGCGATGGCACTGCTGATGAAACCCGTGACCCTGGTCTGGTTGTTCCTGATGGCTGCGACCTGTGTGACCACCTGGGGCTTGTCGAAGGATCAGTTCACCGCCAGTGTCGCGACCTTGTCGATCATCCTGATCGCGGCGATCAAGGTGCGGCTGGTGCTGCTGCACTTCATGGAACTGCGCCATGCGCCCTTGCCGTGGCGGCTGCTGCTTGAAGCCTGGGTGTTGGTGGTCACCGGTGCGATTGCCGGCTTCTACCTGCATACCGTGCCTGCGGCCTGATTGGCCGATTCATTCGCTGCAACG
>NZ_CAISIQ010000089.1 GCF_903885465.1 uncultured Nevskia sp. | reverse complement strand
GTGAATCGTTGACATAGGGCTCGATCGTCACTTCGTTGCCATCGACGCTCTTGCCCAGGTAGCTCAGCTTGACCGGCTTGACCGTTGCCGCGTCGGCGAGCGCCAGACGGATGCGCTTGCGGAAGTACGCCTGCTGGCCGCCCAGGCGATCGTGCATCTTGCGAATGTCATGTTCGAGGAAGTACAGGATCACCGGATTGCCGCCACCGCCCTCGACGCTGGGAAGTTCGATCTTGTGCTCGCCCGTCAGGAATTCCACGGACAGCGTGCGCTTGTCGGCAGCACCTTCGCCGACCTGCAGCTTCACCAGGTCCTCGAAGCTGTCTGCCGGCGCACCGGTCTGTACGTAGCGATAGTCGATCGTCGCGGCCTTCGGCACATTGGCCATGTGCGGATCGACGAACACTCGATGTTCGGCGATCGAGTATTCATCGGCAGCGAATGCGGCTGCTGCGCCGCACGCCAGCGCGATGGCAATGCTTGCCAATAATTTGTTCATGGCTGTTCCTGAGAGAAGTGGCAGAAGAAAGACGGGAAGATTTTTGGAAATGGAGTTTTGCTTTTCAGCAGGATCAGATATTCAAGGCGATGGCGAAGCCGGTTTGGCAGCACGGCCTCGGGTAGCCAGTTCAGAGGCCAGTGCTGGATCCAATGGCTCCAGTTGCCGGGTGATGCGTTCAGCCTCTTTTTTCTCGCCGCGCTCGATCTGCAGCTGGCCAAGCAGGAACCAGGCTTGTGCCAGGTGGGGATAAAGGCTCACGGCGCGTTCATAGGCGGCAATGGCTTCGGTGGGATGATCAAGACGAGTCAAGGCTTGGCCACGCATGAACCAGGCTTCGGCATTGCCGGGTTCGGCTTCAGCCCAAGCGTCGGTCAGCGTCACCAGCTCGTCCCACAGCATGCGCGCCTGCAGGGTCGAAGCGCGCATGAAGTAGGGTAGGCGGTCTGGCGGTTGCGCCCAGAACGGCGGAGCCGTGTCGAGCTTGCCTACCGGTTCGAAGGGATCGCTGCGGGCAAGTTCAGATTCGATCCAGTCCACCGGAATCGAGAAGTAGTAAGCCTCGGCGCCCTTGAGCCGAAAGGTCAGGATGCCCACCAGTTTTCCATCCATCTCGAACAGGCCGCCACCGCTGGCGCCGGAGTTGAAGTAGGTGGCGCTCTGGATCACCGTGCCATCGGTAAGCGGATGCAGGGCCTGCACGGTGCCGATCTGGGTCGCCAGGCCGGTGCCGAATGTGTAGCCGATTGCGGCCACCTCGGTTCCCACGCGCAGATCGCTGACTTTGCCGCGAGGCACGGGCACCACGTCATCGAGCCCGCGGACCTGAAGGATGCAGAGGTCGCGAACGGTGTTGGCACGCTGGCGAACGACAGGCCAGCGCAGGCCCTGATACAGCACGGTGATCGACACAGCCTGCGCCGTCACGTGGCAACTGGTGACGAAACGGCTGGGCTGAACCGCGACGCCGCTGCCCAGCGAGTAGGTGCCACTGTCGGTAACCGCTTCGATCTTGACGATGCTGGCGACAATGGGATTGAACAGCTCGCGGTCGATATCGCTTGCTGCTGCCATGAAGCTGGTCGACAGCAGCGTTGCGGCCAGCCAGTGGCCGATCGAACGCGAACTGCGGCTCCAATGGTCTGCGGTCATCATGGCGCGGTCGTCGAACTGCAGCGAAGAGGAGCGGCAGTATCGCAAGCGCTGCCGCTGTCGCGATCAAGGCCGATCAGCCGTGAATCAGACGCTGCGGAGTCAAGCATGGTTCGGGCTTCCGATCGACACAGCAATACGGTCATCTCGACAGCTCGCGAGACGTCCTGAATAGGGGAGTTGCCAGGCAAAAAAAGTGGCGCCACCGAGTTCATCGGTGGCGCCACCCGGTACTTCAGATGTTGCTGGGTCCGTGGACCCGGTGACTGTTTATTCGCTGAGGGCGAAGACGGTCAGCGAGCCGCCCAGTTCCGTGTACTGGCTCAGTTCGCGATAGCCGCCCACTGCACCAAGGCCGTCTGCATCCTTCTCGAGGCCTGCTGCCATGCCGATACCGGCCCAGCCGCCAATGCCCGAGTAGACGCCAACGTACTGCTTGCCCTTGTGCACGTAGGTGAACACGTTGCCGATGATGCCGGACGGAGTCTTGAACTTCCAAAGCTCCTTGCCGTCCTTCAGGCTGACCGCCTTCAGATAGCCTTCCAGCGTGCCGTAGAAGAGCACGTCACCAGCGGTGGTCAGCGCACCGGACCAGACCGAGAACTTCTCCGGCTTGGACCAGACGATCTTGCCCGCGCCTGCATCCCAGACGGTGAAGTTGCCCATGCCGCCGTGGCTGTTCGGAGCCGGGTACATCGCCAGGGTCGCGCCGACATACGGCTGACCTGCGGTGTAATCGACGGCGAACGGCTCATAGTCCATGCAGACGTGGTTGGTCGGAACATAGAACAGACCGGTCTTCGGGTTGAACGCCGCCGGCTGCTGATCCTTCGTACCCAACGCTGCCGGGCAGACGCCCTTGGTGTTGACGTCCGGACCATTCTGCGCGGTGGAGTACTTGGCGACGACCTGCGGACGGCCGGTCTTCATGTCGACGTTGGTCGCCCAGTTCACGGCCGGGTCGTACTTTTCGGCAACCAGCAGCGCGCCGTTGGTGCGGTCCAGCGTGTAGCCGAAGCCATTGCGGTCGAAATGGACGAGTGCCTTCGTCGCTTTGCCCTTGACCGGGATGTCGGCCAGGATCATTTCGTTGATGCCGTCGAAATCCCACTCATCGTACGGGGTCATCTGATAGACCCACTTCACCTTGCCGGTGTCGAGGTCACGCGACCAGATGGACATCGACCACTTGTTGTCGCCCGGACGCTGCGACGGATTCCAGGTGGATGGGTTGCCCGAACCGTAGAACACCTGGTTCAGCGCGCGATCGTAGCTGTACCAGCCCCAGGTCGTGCCGCCACCGATCTTCCACTGGTCGCCCTTCCAGGTCGACAGCGAGGAGTCCTTCTTCACCGGCGTGACCTTGCCATCTTCCCAGGTCGTGGTCTTGCCCGGCTCGATCAGCATTTCCGCATCGGGACCGACGCTGTAGCCCTTCCAGGCCAGTTTGCCGTCTTTCAGGTTGTAGGCCGCGAGGAAGCCGCGAACGCCCCATTCACCGCCGGAAATACCGGTGATGACCTTGTCCTTGAAGATGTGCGGTGCGTTGGTGTTGACGGCGCCCAGCTTCGGATCGCCGTTCTTCACCGACCAGATCAGCTTGCCGGTCTTGGCATCGAGCGCGATCAGGTTCGAGTCAGCCTGCTGGAGCAGGATCTTGCCGTCGCCGAAGGCGAGGCCACGATTGACCGTGTCGCAGCACATCTGCGGAATCACAGCCGGATCCTGCTTCGGCTCGTACTTCCAGACGATCTTCTGCGTATCCAGGTCGTACGCGAACACCTTGTTCGGGAACGGCGTATGGATGTACATCATGCCGTCGATGACCAGCGGGGAACCTTCGTGGCCGCGCAGCACGCCGGTCGAGAAGGTCCAGGCCACCTGCAGCTTGTTGACGTTCTTGTCAGTGATCTGGGCCAGCTTGCTGTAGCGCTGGTTGTATTCGTCGCCAGCCTGCGTGGTCCAGTTCTCGGGATTAGCCATTGCCTTGTCGAGATCTGCCGCGGCATGAGTGATGCCTGGAGCAGCGACGAGGGCGAAGGCCGCCATTGCCAAACTTGCCTTGTAGCGAAAATTCATTTGTTTTCTCCTCCGCATTTAAGAAATTACGGTTGCCGCTGTTCGATCACACCTGGGTTGCTCGACGCTGCAGCATCCGGCGCATCATTTTTGTTATCTCGAGATCCTGTGGGACATCGAGGCTGTGTCACTTGAACCGACCCTGCGATTGACCCTCGCCGCATCGCCCTTTAGTAACCGAACCCGGAAGCGCTTCAGCAACAGCCGTGCCACCATGGGCAAGCTTCCCGGTTGCGCTTAAAAATCAATTAATACAATAAGTTGAGAAACCTGTTTATTGCTGCAATTGCACAATTCAAGGGGTGGTAAAAACCCTCTGGCGCAGTTTTGACCCAAGTGTTTCGGGGGCGCGCAAGGGCTCTGAGAGATGTGGTCGCAAAGCCGCGACACGAGCCTTGATCGGAAGTACCGGAAGGGGTGGTGCATTCGCGTAAAGACGGTGTGTCCTGCCGGTGCAGACCTTGTTGTCTGCCGCTTGGACCAGAGCAGCGTCGCTGTTGCTCAGCGAGGCTGATGGCGCGCTGCAACCATGATCCGGTCTCGCCAAAGCAGGGCCGCTTTTTCCTGACCCGCTTTCGACAGATGGCAGCCGTCGTAGCGAAAATTGTCGCTGACCGTGTCGGTATCGGCGCCGGGGAAGAATCCATTGTCCGGATCGACGAGGCCGCGCTGCGCGGCCGCTAGCACCACATCCTGGCCTCCGCTGCCACAGCGTGTGTGTACGGCAATCAACACCCTGGCATTGCCGGGCAAACTTCCAGGCAGTACGCCGTAGGGAGCGATCGATCGGATCATGCCCCTGAAGTGGGACTGATAGGCCTCTTCCGTAGTGCCGCGGTCAGCTGAGCCTTGGTGCCAGAGCAGATACGAGATCTCGAAGCCGGCGTCTCGGGTCGCGCGCACCGCCACGGTCAGGTGCGCGTTCAGGCTGCCCCCGGCATCCCATTGCGCGACGCTGCTGGCACCGACCCCGATCGTCACGAAAGCCGTGTACGGCATCAGATCGCCGGGCAAGGCGTCAGCGAGATAGGACCACATGCTGCCGAGCGTCCCGTCGGCGCCGGCCATGGGATCACGTGCTTCGAAACAACGTCCCTGATGAATGTTGTAGCTGGGGCGTTCGGGCGTATGAGGCGCCTGGTTGAAATTAGAGGCGATCGACTGGCCGAACGCCAAGAACACCACAGGCTGGACAGCACGCAGCTCGCTGCATCGGACTTCGCGTCGGCCGTCCGAACTGGTGCCGATCACCTCAAGACGGGCTGGAAGCGGCAGTTCCGCACCGATCCCGCTATTGCAGGCAGACAGCAGATTGGCGACACAGAGCAATATCGCGATCGTGGAGCGCTGCGGACCACCCGAGGAGTACCGACGTCGGATCATGCCGTTTGATCCCGGTTATCGAGCGGCGACGCCAAGCAGCAACTGAACGGCACTGACAATCGATTCGCTGTTGAAGCGCGCATTGGATCGAAGCATGTGGGCATTGGTGTCGCAGAACTGAGCTGCGTCACTGCTCAACTGCCAGCTCTGGCTGGGGCGGATGAAGCTGGCAGACCCAAACCGCTTCATGACCGCCGCAACCTGGGCTTCCCATCGGCTGCGGTCCTTCTCACGGATCAGGACGGTCGGCAGCGTGAACAGCACCTTCACGCCGCGCTGGTTCAGCCGTCTTTCGAAGTTATCGGCGAGTTCCGTGAAGCCTCGGGAGTGTTCCAGCAACTTCGGATCGAACTCCAGAGGTTTGGCATTGGCGGTTTGCGTGCAATCGATCCAGTCGCCCTGATCGTTGATGACCACAGAGTGGTGATTGCCGGGTAGATGCAATGCATGGTCCTCTGCGCCGTCGAACCCTTCAAGGCTTTCGATCTGCGGAGCAGCGGATTGCCATTGGGCATAGGTTTTCAAGCTGTTCAACAAGGTTAGTTCGTCGAAAAGCGACATCAGCGGGATGTGAAGCGAGCCTTGCGGCAAAGACAGATCAACGCCATGCGACGGCAGGTACCAGTCTCCGCTAGGCAGTTTCGTCAAGGTCGCGTTGGCTGTTACGTCGCGACGAGTCAAAAAGCTGAGCGCGGAGATCACCACGATATCGCCTTGGCGAGCCCGCGCTTCCACCACCGCGAACATGTTTCGGACGTCCAGTCCTTCCCCAAGCATCCCGAGGTTGTAAACCGGCAGGCCGATTTGCCTGGAGATGTAGGCGGAATCGAAACTGCTGAGCGCGTTCGAGCCACCACCGATCAGCACTCGTCGCCCGTCCTCTGGGTTCATCCGCTGGTCAAGCGTTGCCCTTGAAGACGCCAGCGCGGTCACCGAGGCTCGGTCGTTAGCCTCGCTCAGCCAGCCTTTCACCAAGCAGGAGATCGGTACGGCGACGGCGATGAACAGCCACAGCACAAGCTTGCCGGCCTTACTGGCGCGCATAGATCATGCCCTCCGAGCCGTTGCTGGCCATCAGCACCATGACGACCACGACTACCAGCATTCTCCAGCCCATGAACAGCGAATACGCCGGCAGCTTGCGTCGCACGTTCTGCCACTCGGTGAACAGCACGAAGCCTACGGCGGCCAGCAGCATCTGCCAGGTGCCGGGCGAGGCGAGGCCCAGCAGTCGCTGCAGCGTGGCCGATGGCTGCTCGATGATGGCCAGCCATTGCATCGGATCGGCCAGGGTGCCGAACTTGGTCAGCAGGCGAGGCAGATTGTCATCCATGAACAGCAGGCGCCCGAACAACAGGACGGCGAAGAAAGCCATCCAGCCGACGAGCCTGGGCCAGCGGTAGTGCCTCAGCACGTTGGCGTAGAGCAGGAAGGCAGAGGCGTGGAACAGCCCCCAGAGGAAGAAATTCGCGGTGATGCCGTGCCAGGCGGCCGAGACCATGAAGACGAGCAGCGGCGCGTAATGGAACCAGCGCGCGTTGATACCGGACTCGCGGAACGGCCCATAGACGTACTGATGGAACCAGCGGCCAAGGCTGATATGCCAGGCGCGCCAGAAGTCGCGGACATTGCCGGCGAAGAACGGGTGATTGAAGTTCAGCGTCAGCTCCGGCCCGAGCATCAGGCTGATGCCGTAAGCCATCAGGCTGTAGCCGCACAGATCGAAGTAGACGCGCAGCTCGAAAGCGATGATGCCGGTCGACAGGGTCAGCGCATCGTCGGCCAGCTCGGGGAAGTAAAGGCGAGCCAGCAAACGGCCGATGATGAACTTGTAGAACGCGCCCAGCACCACCCAGCGAGCGCCGCGATCGATACGTGCCCAGTCGAGCGAGAAGCGGAAACTCCCCAGCACGCCGAGGAACGCCGGTTGCTCGATCGGCCCGCTGAGAAACTTAGGGAAGTAGATGACGTAAAGCAGGTACAAGCTGAAGTCAGGCTTCATGCGGCGCCCTGCCAGCACATCGGCATTCGCTGCGGCCATCGACAGCACGTAGAACGGCAGACCGAGCGTGACCGCCCACTGGTCGATCAGCTGAGCCGAGTTGCCGGTCAGGGTGCCGACGGCGCCGGTCAATTCAAGGCTGACGAAAGCGATGATCCAGAGGGACCAGTTGGCGCGGACCAGCCAGACCCGAGTGCGTTCCTGGTTGATCGCTTGATCGATCCAATGCTGGCCAGCCGTCAAGCCGCCGTAGCTGGCCGCTACCGTCAGCAAGATGAAACCGAGGATCGGCGTCGAGCCAGCGAGGATGGCCAACGCCACCGCCGACAGGCCGATCAGCCCGTAGCGATGGCTGAGAGCGCTCGGGCTATCGCTGAACGCGATCGCACTTGTCTGATGGAATCCCGGAGCTGCGCGAGGAGCAAGCCTGGCTTCAGACATGGATTTACGAGTCGGCAGAATCGCGCGGAGCGTGCGCCTGCCTTCAATGCAATTCCCATTCCCCGGGTTAACGCCCTCTAGCCGCTGCTTAGCTTGCTGATCAGAGCAGGATTCGCCCGGCTACAGGCGCTTACGGTGACTGCACGGCCAAGACCTACGACAGAAAACCGTCACGTGCTGCCAGCCGCCACAGCCCATCCGTTGAGGGATCGACTGTGACGGCAATTGCCGCTCAAACCATCTCGATCGCCACCGCCACCGCTTCGCCGCCGCCGATGCACAGCGAGGCGATGCCGCGCTTGCCGCCGGTCTTTTTCAGCGCGCCGATCAGGGTGGCGAGAATGCGCGCGCCGCTGGCGCCGATCGGGTGGCCGAGCGCGCAGGCGCCGCCATGGATGTTGACCTTGTCGTGCGGCAGGCCGTGTTCCTTCATCGCCGCCATCGTCACCACGGCGAAGGCTTCATTGATTTCCCAGAGATCGACGTCGGCGGCTTGCCAGCCGAGCTTGTCGAGCAGCGTGCGGATCGCGAACACCGGTGCGGTCGCGAACTCGCCCGGCAGGCGTGCATGCGAGGCGTGGCCGAGGATGCGGGCCAGCGGCTTGAGGCCGCGCTTGCTGCTTTCGGCTTCCGACATCACGACGACGGCAGCAGCGCCATCGGAGATGCTCGACGAGGTCGCAGCGGTGATCGTGCCGTCTTTCTTGAAGGCTGCCTTCAGGGTCGGAATCTTGTCTGGACGACCTTTGGCAGGCTGCTCGTCATGGCGGATCAGTTCCGGTCCGCTCTTGCCGGTGATTTCGACGGGCGTGATCTCGAAATCGAAGCTGCCGTCCTCGTTGGCCAGCTTGGCGCGGGCCAGCGAAGCAACGGCGAAGGCGTCCTGTTCTTCGCGCGTGAAGCTGTACTGGCTGGCGCAGGTTTCGGCGAACAGGCCCATCGACTTGCCGCGCTCGTAGGCGTCTTCGAGACCATCCATGGCCATGTGGTCGTAGAGGGTCGTTGCGCCGTAGCGAACGCCGCTGCGGCCCTTCGGCAGCAGATGCGGGGCGTTGGTCATCGACTCGAAGCCACCGGCCACCATGATCGTGTTGGTGCCGGCCTTGATCAGATCATTGGCCAGCATCACGGCCTTCAAGCCGGAGCCGCACATCTTGCTGATCTGGGTCGCGCCGACGGCGTCGGGCAGGCCCGCGCCGCGGACGGCCTGACGGGCGGGGGCCTGGCCCTGCCCAGCAATCAGACAGCAGCCGAGGATCGCTTCCTGGACGTCGGCCGGCGCGATGCCGGCACGTTCGACAGCCGCCTTGACGGCAATCGCACCAAGCTGGGCGCCGCTGAACGGGGAGAGCATGCCCAGCAGGCCACCCATCGGCGTACGGGCGATCGAAACAATGACCACGGAATCGTGGCCGGCAGCTGATGACATGGTGACTCCGCAGATGATGGGGCAGGTGCGGAGATTATCGCCGAAGGTCTACCGCTACGGACTCACCGAAGGTTGGGGGCGAGCCCCTTTTATCGACCCGAAAGTCTCAGCCCAAGGTCACTTCACTTCTTCTTCGATTGCGCTGACCTTGTTGTCGCTGAACACGACGCGCACGTGGTCGCGTTCCTGGCGGGTGTTGCTGCTCAGGTAGTAGGGGTAGAAGCCGGCGCCTGGTCCGTAGAAGCCCGATCCATAGAAACTGTTGAACGGGTAGGCGAAGCCGCGATGGTAGAAGCCGGTGTACAGCGGCGCGCCCAGCTGATCTTCGTAACGCGTGTAACGCCAGACCAGGCTGACGCCGTTGGCGTCGGTACGCTGGGTGATCCGATCCGGCTCGCCCATTGCCAGTTTCACCGCCGTTTCATCGAAGCCGATGCCGATCTTACCGACCTTGATCAGGGCCTGCTGTTCCGCCGGTAGCGAATTGAAGGCCTCCGGATTCTTGTCGATGCGCGTCTGCGGCGACGCACAGGCCGCCAGCAGCAGCGCCATGAGGCCGGGAACGAACAGACGGAACGAGCTTTTCATCGAGACATCCTCGGGCGGGAACGGCTTACCGGGCAACAGCTTACAGACCGCGGCAACGATCGGAGAGTTCATGGCTCCGGATCGCCAGCAGCGATGACATCACGACATTTGCGGCAAGCGGCAGCAGCGGATGCCTTGCTTGTTTACAAATGCAAATGATTATCATTAAATAGATTGAACAAGCCGCAGCGAAGCTTAAGCCGCTAGCCAGCCGGACCCCTGTCTGCACAAGGAGGGCTGGTCATGCCGATTACAGATTCAGGAGCGCTGCGCGGCATCGGCCGCGTGGTTCCCCAGTCGATGCCGATGGCTGGCGATCGCTTGCTTCGGCATCGGCCGCAGGCATTTCTCGATGCGCTGTACCAATCCGCTCGGGCGCCTTTATGGCGTTCACGCCGGACAGAGTCCTTGCTATCGGCAGAGTCTGGCCGGCTGTTGCGGCAGATGGTCGATGTCAGCGCGGCGCGGCTGGTGGTGGCTTTGGGCAGCGCCGAGGGAATCGCCGCCGTCTGGCTTGCCGATGCCTTGAGGGAAGCGGCAGGTGGCCGTGGCGATCGTGCGCTGATCGCTTTCGAGCGCGATGCGGATGCGGCCCACCGGGCGCGTGCGGCCTTGCGTGGCGCCGGCATTTCCCGCTATTTCGACATTCGCTGCGACAGCCCGACGCGGCTGCTCGGCGATCTCGACACGCCGATCGACCTCGTGCTGCTGCTCGACAGCTTCGATACCGATGCAACGGCGCTGCTGCCGCAACTGACCGCCAAGCTCCGGCCCGGCGGCATCCTGATCGCCCCGCAGATCCAGCGACGGCGGCGGGCTTTGGCCGGCTGGCTGGCCAGCGTTCGGGCGCCGGATGGCCCTTATCGCAGCCTGACCTTGCCGATCGACGGCGGTCTCGAATGGTCGGTGAAACACGCGTGAACAATCTCGAATCCGTCTCTCTTACGCCACGTGCGCGCCTCCACGAAACCACGCGCCGTG